>DWWO01000145.1 GCA_019119675.1 Candidatus Mediterraneibacter faecipullorum
CAATGAGTAAAACAGCGGCGGCAGCCGCAATAAGCACGAAGTGCGGTTTTATGAATAGCGCGGGCCGGACTGTTGCATTCGCTTAAACCAGCTTTCACCAACAAGCAAAAATAAGGATTACAGAGGGAAAATACCATGAGTTTTACATTTATCAGACAGCTTCCTTCTCCGGACGAGGTCAAGGCGCTGGAGCCTATGTCCGAAGAAATGAAACAAATAAAAAACGGACGCGACAGGCTTATCCGTGACGTGATCACAGGAAAATCCGACAAGTTTCTCGTGATCGTGGGACCCTGCTCGGCCGACAATGAAGACTCCGTATGCGAATATACAAACCGTCTGGCAAAGGTGCAGGAAAAGGTTGCGGACCGCCTTGTGCTTGTACCCCGCATCTACACAAATAAACCCCGGACTACAGGCGAGGGATATAAAGGAATGCTCCATCAGCCGGATCCGGAAGCCAAGCCGGACATCCTTGCGGGGATCCTCGCGATCCGCCATATGCACATCCGCTCCATCGCAGAAACAGGCCTTACTGCGGCGGATGAGATGCTCTACCCGGACAACTGGCACTATCTCTCCGACATTCTCTCCTATGTAGCCATCGGAGCCCGCTCCGTAGAGAATCAGGAGCACCGCCTTATGGTCAGCGGACTGGATATTCCTGTCGGCATGAAGAACCCCACCAGCGGAGACTTCTCCGTCATGCTCAACTCTGTCGTTGCGGCACAGGGAGGACATGATTTTATCTCCAGAGGCTGGGAAGTTCGGACAGAAGGGAATCCGCTCACCCACACGATCCTCAGAGGGGCCGTAAACAAACACGGAAATACGATCCCCAACTACCATTATGAAGATATCCAGCTTCTTCTTGAAAAGTACGAGGAGAGGAATCTGGAAAACCCGGCTGTTCTCATCGACGCCAACCATTCCAACTCCGGCAAGAAATATAAACAGCAGATCCGCATCGTGAAAGAAATCCTGCACAGCCGCCGGATTGATGAGGATATCCGGAAACTTGTCAAAGGCGTTATGATCGAGAGCTACCTCGTAGAAGGATGCCAGCAGATCGGAACCGACCATGTATACGGGAAATCCATCACCGACCCGTGCCTTGGCTGGGAAGATACGGAAAAACTACTGTATACAATAGCTGAGCAATGTTAAATATTAAAAGGCAGTGGCATCTGGCATGGTCAGTAGTCAAAAAGCTGTGCAAACACCGGGGCATATTTTTTATATGTCCCGTTATATACTATGTGAAATGTTATCTTCGCCGCCTGGTCTGAGATTGGTATGACAATCCTGTCTCCGTAAATTTCTTCGTCATATTCAGCAACGTCCGTCACAAAGCAGGGCAGGGAAGATTCCCTGATCAGTTCCTCCATTGTAAACTGATCCGTCTGTACCAGAAACCTTGAGGCAGGCATTTTCTCCCGGCACATGTCATCCCAGAACCCGAGCCTTGTGCCCAGCAGGAAATTATATCCGTTTAGCACTTCAAAAGACACCTCTTTATACCCTGCAAGCACATGGTCGGGAGGCACGCACACCGCCAGATTTTCTTTCATAAAGGGCCGGCAGCAATATGTTTCCGGAATCTTCCCCTCTTCCGGCATCCCCGGCAGTACCGCCAGAAGGCAGTGACCGGATTTCACATCTTCCAGAACCGACGGGGTATTCTTAATGGAGGATGAGAGCGTCATATCCGGAAATGCAGCCGACAGCATGGGGAGCAGCCGCCACAGTGGTGCGGGCGCGCAGGAATTGACCGTGATCATATGCAGGCTCCGGTCAAATGCCCTGACATCTTCTACAGCTTTCTCCGCGTCTTTCAGAAGTTGTCCGGCATAACTGACAGCCCGTCTTCCTGTTTCATTCAGTGCAATGTGATTCTTGCTTCGTTCGAACAACGGCACTCCGAATTCATCTTCAAGATGCTGCATCGTCCTTGTGATCGTAGGCTGTGAAACATTCAGTTTTTCAGCAGCTTTCGACAGTGTCCCGTATTCTGCAAATGCGGAAAGCTGCTCCAGCTCCAGCAAATTCAACATATTCCTCCATCCTTTCACTATTCATTTTCAGGAATCCGGATTCCTGTATTCTTATTGTACTTTTTTCGGTTCCGGATGTAAACTTATAAATGAAAACAGACAGGAGGTATTTATCATGGAATATGTTACATTAAACAATGGCGTCAAAATGCCGAAATTAGGATACGGAGTATATCAGACACCGCCGGAAGAGACAGAACGCTGCGTATTGGAAGCGATTGAGACCGGCTACCGCAGCATTGATACTGCTCAGGCATACGGAAATGAAGAAGGGGTCGGAAACGCCCTGAAAAAATGCGGACTTCCGAGAGAAGAGTTTTTCATCACGACAAAAGTATGGATCACAAACGCAGGGTACGAGAAAGCAAAAGCTTCTATCGAAGAGTCTCTGGAAAAACTGCAGACAGACTATATCGATCTGCTCCTGATCCATCAGCCATTCGGCGATTACTACGGAACTTACCTTGCAATGGAAGAGGCTTATGATGAAGGCAAGGTACGCGCTATCGGTGTGTCTAACTTCTATCCGGACCGTTATCTGGATATTTTCCATTTCTCACGGATCAAACCGGCTGTAAATCAGGTCGAGACTCATGTATTCCAGCAGCAGAAGGTCGCAAAAGAATACATGAAAAAGAACGGAACCCAGATAATGTCATGGGGACCTTTTGCAGAAGGCAAGAACGACTATTTCAACAATCCGGTGCTGAAAAAGATCGGTGAAAAATACGGCAAATCCGTAGCTCAGACAGCGCTTCGTTTCCTTCTCCAGAGCGATGTAGTGCTGATCCCGAAGTCTACACACAAGAACCGCATGGAAGAAAACTTTAATATCTTTGATTTCTCCCTGACCGATGAGGAGATGAAAGAGATCGAGGGGCTGGATACAGGTAACAGCCTGTTCTTCTCCCACTATGATCCGGCGACTGTTGAGTGGTTTATGTCGCTTGTATAGGCATTATACAGTCAAATTTAGGAAAATAAATATCGCTTCCGGCAAAGACACAGCCCCGCCATTGACCTGGCGGGGCTGTATCTTTTTTATTTGAAAATATTAGATTCCGGGAAGCAGGAGGAAGATATAACTACCTACTATAAGCAAAACGGAACCGCCTATGCCCTTTACGGCATAGTCAACGCGTGGATCATGCGCGGGTACAAAGAAACTCCTGCTCAAATGGTGGAGATACCCTATAATCTGCTCAAAAGGCACGGAAAAGACAGCCCGCAGGTTTAATATCCCTGATCATCATACTCTCTCCAGTTTCCCTGCCCGCTCCAATACTTTCGTCCACTGCTCTTCCGTCAGCAATTGCGGTCTTTTCATATCTGTCAGACCGCTCAGATCCAATTTTATCTCTCTTTGCGCCTCTGCCGCCGCCTCATACAACAACACAGGCTCTTCTGTTGTCTGAGACATCACATTGTCATAATTTACAAAAGCATGATCGTGGTCGAACAAAGGACAATAACCCGTTATTTTACCACTGGTATTATCCATAAAGAATCCCCAGTTCTGCTCATGACGGTCATTATTATTTAATATATAATCCGCTATCTGCATTTTCAAATAAGAAGGCCTGTCTATCCGGGCAGCCTCCTGATAAGCGTTCAATCCATATATCTCACAGAACATTTTAAATTCTTCAAATGTGACCATCGATCTGCTTTCCGATGTAAACAGCCCGGAATTTACGATCACTTCTCCTACTCCCTCTATCCACTGCTTTCTCTCCTCTGATAAATAGGAATCAATTTCTTCCTTTTGAGAAATCTCATAATGAATATGGGGGATACCAAGTGCAGACAGGATTTCATCTGCCGGAATTTCATATTTCCCTACTTTATGAAGGTAGAGGCTCCCATCTTTACGTATCCAGCCTTTTGCACTTGCTCCCAGTGTTGTAAGTTCAGGAGTATGGATATTTCTGCGCGTACTGTCTTCTAACTGATAATGGGTAGTTCTTCCTGACAGAGAAATTTCTGTAACAAACAAAGATAACGGATTCTGAAACAGATTCACTTCTTCCCATGTTTTATCATCCTCGTTCTGTTTGATCCAGTAGGAATCTTCCAGGCTCAAACCTCTGCACGCTTTACATACAGCATAGCGGTTACTTTGAGGCAGACGCATAGCATTTAAGATTTCCTTTGCATAGCTGCGCCCGATGGACAGCGTACGGTTGGACGCCCATTCCATAAAATCGACAAAGGTAACTTTCTCATTTCTAAGCGGGAATGGGAGTCTGTCAAAATCTAATATTTCACAGTTTCCATTATCCTGTATTTTTAATAAGGGGGTATTTTTCAAAAGCAACAGCATATTAATCGTTCAATCCTTTTTGTATATCTGCCTAAATGCTTTTTAATTATATCATATTCCTCTGTTGTTCTCTATCCTTTCCCACCGCTTCCGGTAAATTCCAAAAAGGTCAAATTATCTGTAATCAACACAAAAGCGCTGCCGGATAAACAATTCTTCTTTTTCCATTTTGATATGTTTACAGTTCAGAAAACAAACTGCACAAGCAGCATGTAACACACCGTACCACCAGCAATGGACAGAAGCATCTGCCGTTTCCACACATGCAGGACTATGACCAAAACGATTGAGATCAGTTCCGGTATACCGTGACTTCCGGTGAGGATGCTCACGTCTTTCAGGCTGTAAACGACGAGCAGACCGAATACTGCCGCCGGGAGCACCTTGCCCAGATACTGTACATACTTTGGCGTGGGCCTGCCTGCCGGGAATAAAAGAAAGGGCAGGAAGCGAGTGACCGCCGTGCCGAGAACTACCATTGCAACTGTTATGATCTGTTGTGTCAGCGTCATTGTACTTCTCCTCCTTCCTCAAAGCTGCTCAGCTCAACTTTCTTCTTTTCTGACCGACTGTCTTCCACTTCATTTACTCCGGCTTTGCTTTCCACACTTTCTTTTCTTTCAAACGGATGCCGCATCAGCGTCAGCACACCGAGGATTGCAAGCATTGCCGGGATGATAAAGTTATCCGCTCCGCATGCGATAAGGCAGAGAATCGAGATCCCCATTCCGATGAGAGAACTCGTGTGATCTTTTTCCTTAAGCCACTGTTCAAGAAAGATTACCACGAACATAGCTGTCATGACAAACTCAAGTCCCTCTGTATTAAAATTGATCAGAGACCCGAAAATGCCGCCCAGTGTCGCGCCGGAGAACCAATAAAAATGATTTAGGAGCGTGACAAAGAACATGAACCATCCCCGGTCTACGTCTTCCGGTATATCTGCCGTATAGTTGATGGAAAATGTCTCATCACACATCCCGAATATAAGATAAAATTTCTTCCGGCCGGTTCCGCGGAACTTGTCCAGCATAGAAATCCCGTAGAACAGGTGTCTCGCATTGATCATCAGCGTCATGACGAACGCCTGCAGCGGATTGAATGCTCCAAGGAGCATGTTCACGGTCACAAATTCGATCGAACCGGCAAATATCGTGACACTCATGAGCATCGGATACCAGAAGCTGAATCCCGACACATTCATATATATCCCATATGTAATCCCCAGAAACCAGAATCCTGCAAAAATCGGTATCGTATAGGGGAATGCTGTAGTGAAAGCTTTTTTTAGCATCTTTGATCTTGACTGCATAGCCATCCCTCCCTAAATATAACTGTAACCCGATTATCATTGTATTTCCATACATTCAACAATAATCTGCTTTGAAAAGACATACATGCGTTAATGCACTAGGAACACTTCCCGCAGTCCGAACACCCATTGCAGGTCAGTCGGTTCGAACATTCTACGCATGTAACCGGATGGTAATGGGGAACATAGAGCTCTTTCTCAGGAATATCATACCCCCATTCATCCGTCAGGTGGAAATGGATCTCTTTCCCTTTATAATTCAGCCCCGACCGGAATGCCTGCTGAGACTGCGTCCTCTTATCCGAAATGCGGTATACTTTTTCACCCATCGCAAAACAGGTGCCCGTCTCGATAAAGTTGAATGTAATATCATATTTCCTGCACTGGTCGCTCAAGAGCTTCACCCATTCATAGCGGCACAGTCGGGAACCGTCATAGTTCTCCCCGCCGCATATCACCTGTTCGATCTGCCCTGCCGCCAGATATTTTCCAATATCTACCGGACCGATCAGCGGAGCGGTCATAATTCCTTTGTGCTTAAAAGGCAGCTCAAACAGAATCGGGATCCTCTCGTCCGCCCGCCTCTGGTTCTCGCAGGTCACATTAAAAAAGACATTCTCCCATCCATCTCCCCAGTCATAGGGCAGACAGGAAGAGACGCGCTCAGGCCGCTTCGTCAGAAGAAAAAACTTCACATCCTTCCTCTCTCGCATGACAGACCACGCCTCATCCCGCCATTCATCCGCCTCTTCAAGAAAAAAATCCGAGGTCATACATACCCGGATCATCTCTCCGCTCTTTACTTTGTACTTCCCCTGCCGATCCTTTGACAACGGATAGCGGAAGCCGTTCTTCGTCCGGTAGATCCGGCTTCCGTCCTGCTCCCGCATCCGGTCAAGAAAATACATATAACAGTTTTCACAGCCCTCCGAGCACTTCCTGCAACCGTGCCACGGGTTCCAGATGTCATGCATGATATTTATGCTCCTTCCGACTGTTGACGCTTATTTGAACCTTGCCTATCAGTATATCCCATCTTGCATAAAGGCGGATGACCGCTTTCTATTCTCTATATAAGATTACAAGGAATAAAGCAGTTTTTCTGATCAATCGGTATTACTTCTTCGCACATACAGACAATACCGCCGTTGCCACGCTCTAAGGATGTCTTGTCAAGCACCTTGTATTTTTTGACTTCTCTGCGGTCAGGATTTGCAGATTTTTTGATTTCCAACGGGTGAAACAACCCATTTTCTTCTACAATCACATCAATTTCTTTTGCATTAGAATCCCGATAGTAGGTCAGATTCGCTTTATCTGCTGAGTAGGAAAAACTTTTTAAAAGCTCAATCACAACATAGTTTTCAAAGTAATGCCCACTTGCCGCACCTTGCATCAAGGTGTCCCTGGTAAGCCACATAGACAGATAGGCGCATAATCCGGTATCACAAAAATACAGCTTTGGTGTTTTTGTCAGTCTCTTCAGTTCATTATTGGCAAAGGGAGGAAGAAGGTATACAATGCCTAACCCTTGCAAGATCCGCAACCATTCTTTGGCTGTGGGCTGGGAAATTTCGGCTGCCTCTGCTAAAGTTTTATAATTTACCTGTTCGGCCGTCAGGGCTGCACAGGCATTAAGAAATTTTCGGAAACGTACAGAATCGGTAATACCACCTTCCTCCGCTACATCCCGCATCAGGTACGTCTCAATATAAGAATTGAAATATTCCTGTCTTTGTTCGGCATCTGCCCGTAATACGTCAGGCATCCCGCCGCGCCAGATATGTTCAAACACATCCATAATATCATTCTTCTTTGCCATTTTATGTCGTTCCAAAAGACACGACAGAGAGAAATCCAGTTTGTTTGTAAAAACTTCTCCGTCTGTTTCATTTTTGGAAAAGCTATATAGCTCCAGAATCCCTATTCTTCCGGCCAATGTATCACGGATATTTTTCATCATCTTATACTGTTGGGAACCAGTCAGCCAGAACAAGCCTCTTTCCTCGGTTTCATCACACATAATCTTAATTTGTTCAAACAGTTCCGGGGCTTTTTGTATCTCGTCAATGATGATGGGAGGCTTGTAGGTTTGAAAGAACAACACGGGATCTGTTTGGGCCAGGGTTCTGGCCATGGTATTGTCCATCGTCACATAAGAACGGTTTTGGCCCTCAGCCAAATGTTTCAGCATAGTAGTTTTTCCGACCTGCCGCGCACCTGTTACAAGTACCGCTTTGAAAAAAGAACTCATACGCAAAAACTTTCGTTCCAATGCTCGCTCAATGTATGGCATAACATGACCTCCTCGGATTTAGGGAAATGTAAAGTATACTTTATATTATCCTAGTTTTCTACCCTTGTCAACTACAGCTATACCTGTTTTTAGGTTTCCCATGCCCTAAAACATTTATTCAAAGCACAAAAGTTACTTTCATTTTAATTTTTTAATACCTCTCCAATATCTCCATCAATACAGACAGCCCACTCCGCAATCTCTTTCGGCGCCGCCGCATCCCCTCTTCTTTACCGCGGACACAGGACACTGTTCAAAGCAGTTCCCGCAGTGCAGGCAGTTTTCCTGCTGAATCTCAAACGGCTCTCCCGGCCTGATACACCTCTGGGGACAGTGCTTTGTACAGGTTCCGCAGCCGATGCACTTCTCTGTGATCTCATATCCTTTTTGCGTAACCTGTCCCTCCCCCACGGTATAGCTTTGCCGGAAGATCGGGTTCACTCCCAGATTGAAATATTCAATCTGCGCGTCTCTTATCACAAATACAATGCCAATCTCTCTCGTATCTCCCGGATATACATTTGAGAGATAAGGCTGTTCCTCAAATATAGTCCTGATCCATTTCTGCTGTACCTCATCCGGAACCGGCTCTGCCGGATAATGTTCGTTTAACCATTACATGCGCCCTGGCGGGTATGGCATCTGCCCGCCCGCCAGAGCCTTTCCCTGCTTCTGCGCCGCAGACTATTTGTCTCCTGCGCCGCAGGCTGTTCCGCATGCTGCCGGTTTCTCCTCCGGCTTATCTCCTGCTCCGCATGCACTTCCGCAGGCTGTTCCACATGCCGCCGGCTTCTCTTCCGGTTTATCTCCCGCTCCGCACGCCGTTCCGCATGCCGCCGGTTTCTCTTCCGGTTTGTCTCCCGCTCCGCACGCTGTTCCGCAGGCCGCTGCCGGCATGTCCGGTGGCAACAACTGTACAACTGATCGGAAGCAAATGGAAACTGCTGATCCTGCGCAATCTCCTTGCACGTCCGTGGCGCTTCAACGAACTGCGTAAAGATCTGGAAGGCATCAGCCAGAAAGTTCTGGCAGACAGCCTGCGCGCACTGGAGTCTGATGGTATCGTCGCGCGCACTGTCTATCCGGAAGTGCCGCCCAGAGTGGAATACTCCCTGACTCCTCTGGGGGAATCTATGAAACCTATACTGGATGCGATGGAGAAATGGGGAACAGAATATAAAAAACAGCTGTGCACAGATGCGGATAACGAATGAAGATGCAGGAAAAACTCCCGCATCTTCATTTGCTGTCTCAGATATATTTTCCAAGGTCTGCCATCACATCTGCCAGAGTGATGGCTTTCAGTTCCCTCTCCATCGCCGACTGAACCCGGTACAGCTTGTCATCGAGAATATTATGTATATTCTTTCCGACAGGACAGTTCGGATTCGGATTCTCGTGAAAATGGAACAGCGTATTTTCTTCTATGCATTCTACTGCGTAATATACATCCAAAAATGTAATATCCTGAAGCGGCTTTGTGATCATTGCTCCGCCCGTTCCTCTCTTCACCTCGATAATACCTGTCTCTTTTAACTGTGACAGGATCCGTCTGATAATAACCGGATTTACATTAATACTGGACGCCAGAAAGTCGCTCGTTATCTTATAATCTTTTTTAAATGTCTCCATACAGGTCAGCATATGGAGAGCTATTGTAAATCTGCTTGAAATCTGCATGATGTTCTCATCTCCTTTTGAGATTTATTGTACCTGCCATTATTTGATAAGCCAGTTATAGTCCTTGCGGCAGTCAAGGATATACTCTACATATACCGTATTATCCTGAATTTGATAAAGAGCAAGATACCACTTTTCAAGGAACATTTTATGGTATTTGTTCGGTGTGATATGTGGTTCCTCAAAGAACGGAAAACGCTGCGGCATCTGGCTTAAAGAGCGCAGCGCCGCCATAATCTCCTCTTTCTTTGCCTCCGCTGCCTTCTTGTCAACTTGCGCCATAAAGCGGATATGCGCTCCCAACATCCTTTTTGCCCGATCGGAAACAATGACTTTATATTTGCCATTTGATACCATACGTTATACCTCTGAGATCACTTCATCAAGATAAGCGTCCAGTTCGTCAAGAGTACAGCCTTTTCTTCCCGCAATTCTGTCCTCCTCAACTGCAAGCAGTTCTTCGCGTAACTTCAGCATTTTCTCCCTGCGGTTATAAGTCTCAATATCCATAACGACTAAATCTCCCTCTCCGTTCTTGGTCAGGAAAACCGGCTCTGCAGTCTTTCTGCACATTTCGGCAATCTCGTTGTAATTCTGACGGATTGCTGCTGATGGACGTATATTCATAACTAAACCTCCCGCATCTATTCAGTAGTAATATTCTATATATATTATGTCTATATATTACTACCATGTCAATATACACAGAAAAATTTATGCCTGTATGACAATCAGCTCAGCTCTTCTTCATATAGTTCCCGATCCACATCCTTGAAAACATTGAAAACCACCCGGTCAAATTCCGCACTATGCTCATTTAAAATCTTTGTCACAGTCTCTACCGCAATCTTCGCCGCCTCGTCATTCGGGAAATGAAATTCCCCGGTGCTGATGCAGCAGAAAGCGACAGAACGTATCTTATGCTCTACGCAGCATTTCAGCACATTCTGATAACAGTTCCTCAGATCGTCCCTCAGCCCCTGATTCAGATAACCTCCCACAATGGGCCCCACTGTATGGATCACGTACTCAGCGGGCAGATTATATCCCTCTGTCAGGACTGCCTGACCTGTCGGTTCCTCATAGCGGCGGCCGTACTGCATCCGTTTCCGGGTCATATAATGGCTGCAGGCCTCACGCAGTTCGATTCCCGCCGCGCTGTGGATGGCATTGTCGATGCATCCGTGACATGGCACGAAGCATCCGAGCATCTGAGAATTTGCCGCATTGACAATGGCTCCCACATGCAGTCTGGTGATATCTCCCTGCCAGACGGAAAGCTTATCTGCATAAGGATGGCCGCTTCCGTACTGTTCTGCCGCTGTCGGTATATCCTTAAGCTCCACAATCCCTTTCTCTTTCGCCTCTTCGGTCAGGAAATCATCCTGCACCCGCAGGACTTCTTCATTCATTTTCCCCGGCATACGGATATTCATGAGGGAGCGCAGGATTCTTCGCTTCTCCCGATAGTCCTCTCCCGTTTCCAGATCTCTGTACTGCACAGAATCTTCCTTGAATTCACGGAGCAGATAGTCAAGCCTCTCTTCCTGCTCTCCGCCCACGCTGTTCTGTTTCTCTTTATCTTTTTCGTCTTTGTATTTACCAAACCACATCTTTTTCCGCCTCTTTCCTGATATCTTCCATGCTCCTGCATATATCTTCATTAATCCCAACCGCTCTTTTGTGAAAGCTCTCCGGCACTACTGCTTCCCTGAGGTTCAGCCGGACAAGCGACCACTTGTCGTTTTCTCTTACCAGCTTCTCGAACGGAAACCGAATGATCGTCGGCGTATTGAATCCGACGCCAAGTTCCAAAAGAACGACCTTATCTTTCTGATGTTCTTGCAAAAATGCAGCATATCTTCCTGCCGCTTCGTTCCAGTGTTCATCCTCCACAAAATACTGGTCACACCGTAAATGCATCGCCATATTGCCGCCGCAGACCGGACAGCGCGGTACCATGTCAGATGGGATCTCACAGTCCTTCTGCGCTCTGTTCATCTCCAGAAACATTTCCTCAGCATCATATACTTTATCGTGACATCCTCTCGCGCACTGGATCTCTCCATAGTCTCCCTGAGTGGCGAAGATGTCCCCATCTGCAAATCCTGCTTTCCAGAACTGATGGTCCACGTTTGTTGTCAATACAAAGTGCGGCTTCTCATTTACCAGATCATAAATCATCAGATAGAGTGGCAGCGCCTCCGGTTCAATCCGGTTCAGATACGTATGCTTTGACCAGTATCCCCACTTTGCCTCCTCCGAAGGGAACGGATAGAAGCCCGCACTGTACATATCGGTCATGGCCGCTGATCCGTACTTCTCTATAAATTTCCCGAAGTTGTCCGTGAAGCGTTTCCCGCCGTAGTTTAAGCCTGCTGCCGTGGAAAGCCCCGCTCCCGCACCGATGATCACCGCATCCGCGCTTTTCAGGAGCGCCGCAGCTTCCCTGACCTGTTCCTCATAGGGCGTGTGCTGAAATACATAATCCCTGGCGGGCACACCGCTTAAAAACTGCATAAAATCAACCTTTTTTGCCTGTTTCTTACTGTTTAATATCTGAATAGCCATCTGATCGTTAAGCCTCCTGTTCTCCGAATGCCGGCATGCAGTCCGGGCAGGCTGTTTTATGCCGGCACAATTGTAACATTCATTATTACATCTTTCATTGTCAAGATAACACCTTTTTGTTGTAATGTCAATAGTTACGATAAGAACAATTCCTCAAGTGTCACAAGCACACCGTCCTCTTCATTTGACGGGCACACGTATTTTGCCGCCCGCTTTACCTCCTCCGGAGCGTTCGTCATGGCATAGCTGTGTCCGCAGTATTTCAGCATCTCGATATCATTGCCGCCGTCACCGAACGCTGCGCACTGTTCCGGCGATATTCCGCGGCGCTTTGCCAGTCTTTTCAGCCCTGACGCCTTATGGCATCCCGGCAGGATCAGGTCGATCGCCCCGTGCCCGCTTGTCGTCGGCTCCAGTCTGCCCTCCAGACGCTCACGGAACATATCGTAATAATAGTATGTCTTTTCTTCCGGTACGGTAGCTGCAAATTTAAGTATCTGATCATCTACTTTTCTGAAATCATCTGCCCATTCCAGCCGATGACAGTATATCTTTGTAAGTCCGAAAAACTCTCTGCTCACTGATCCCCTCTGACAGTAAGCGCTCTGCAGGCCGCACATCACATTTTGTATCTCCGGGTATTCCTCACACAGATCAGCGACAAAGCGCACCGTCTCTTTCAGCATGTCGGCGACAAAGACGATCTCTGTGCGATCTTTGACAAATGCGCCGTTTTCCGCAACAAAAGATAATTCATCATCATATCCTGGGAAAAGATCTCTGAGCTGATAATACTGGTTGCCACTCGCCTGCCCTCTTTATCTGAATGTGTTTTCTTCCACCCCGGGCAGCAGATCGTATATGGAACCGTTTATCTTTTTCTCAAACATATCCCTGATCTCAAGTATCCTGCGCCATCGCTCCGCCATGACAGGCGGTGTGCCATATCGGAGCGCCACATCCACAAAGCGCTTCTCCAGAAGACAGAAACCGGATGGGAGCGCAAGGGAATCACATAACTGCACTAACCTGTCATAGTCATCATAAACCGCATTTTTGACAAAATGCTCCATACAGAACCGGTAGCCGTCGATCAAATGCTTCTCTGAAGTCACCCCGGCATACCGCCCGATGTCATGCAGCAGGCCGTAACAGTATGCCGTATCAGGAGACATACCGTCGCAGCGCGCCGCTATATTCTCACACGCCTGCGCGGTATAGCGGGAGTGATCTGTCCATTTCCCGGGATTCAGCTTTCCCGCCCGTTCCAGTTCGAGCTCCGCTCTTTTCCGATCCAGTTTCATCATATATCCCCTTCCTATAATTTCAAACTTACTTCCGAACGACAGACTCTTTTCAACCGGAAAACCTTACAGAAAACTGTCAGGCTCTCCCCATTATCTGTTTTCAGTTTTTATTTTAGCATGCATACTGCATATCTGATATCTTTTTCCTGTCACAAATTATCAGGATCCTGCCGCCTGAAATCCGCTGTAATTTAAATAGGGACAGACAATTTCATTTAATGTTTCATTTTGTGCTTCCGGAATGTTTGACTTTTATTTCTGAATTGTTAAAATTATCCTTATACAGCTTATCCGGCAGAATTGTGTTAAAATACCGACAGGAGAAAGCAGGAGGGAAAAAGATGCAGATCATCCACAGTATCCAATTACATTCCGGCAGCAACGAGGAAAATCTGCCGGGATTCACACCGGAATTTCCGTATATTGCCTCGCGTGCTGAACCGGATCACTACAGAGAGTTTTTCGTGCCGTGGCACTGGCACAAGGCTGTCGAGCTCTTTTATATGGAGAGCGGAGAAATAAGATATCACACGCCGGGCGGCACAGAAGTATTCCCTGCCGGCACTGGAGGTATGGTCAATTCCAATGTGCTGCACATGACGGAAATGCTCTCCCGCACAGAAGAGAATGTCCGGTATCTCCATATTTTTGACCCTGTCCTGATCGCAGGTGCATACGGGAATCTGATCGAAAAGAAGTACGTCACTCCCCTTGCCGCAGCCTCACAGCTCGAGCTGATCCGTCTCACTCCCGACATCCCGGAACAGGCAGAGATCCTCACTATGATCCGGCAGGCTTTCCGACTGGACGAGAATGAATTCGGCTATGAAGTCAGCCTGAGGAATGCTCTCTCGCAGATATGGCTCAAGCTGCTTGAGCTCTCTTCATCTGAATTAATACATGAGGAAACAGCTCCGGACAGAAAGGCCGATGATAAGATCAAGACAATGATGATCTATATACATGATCATTTTGCTGAAAAAATCTCCGTCCGGGATCTGGCAGAGGCCGCCTTTCTCAGTGAGCGGGAATGTTACAGAGTCTTCCAGAGCTGCCTGCACATGACTCACACGGAATATCTGACAAGCATCCGGATGCAGATGGCGTGCCGGATGCTTGCAGAAACCCGCGAATCCGTAACAGACATCGGCCATGCCTGCGGTCTGGGGAGCAGCAGCTATTTCGGAAAGACGTTCAGAGAACACACAGGATATGCGCCTCTGGAGTACCACCGCAAATGGCAGGATAATGGTCGTATCTCCCGATGGGAAGCGGACGGATATCAATGGCCGCACCGGTATCCAGCGTAAGCTGCAGGCAGAGTATCTCGAGAATGGGAAGTGCCTGTCCATTACTCTTTTCGTCACCTGATGCAGCGCATTCTTAAAGACTGTTCACAATAACGCCATCGCCACCGTACCGGCGGTGAGCAGCGCAAGCCCTGCCGCCTCTTTCTTTCCCAGTTTCTCTCCGAACACAAAATATGAGAAGACGACTGTTATCAATACACTCAGTTTATCAACAGGCGCTACGATGCTTGCGGGTCCTTTCTGCAGCGCACGGTAATAACACAGCCATGACGCCCCTGTAGCGACACCCGAAAGGCAGATAAATCCCATCTCCTTTCTGCCGATCTTCCTAGCTTCCCGCTGCTTTCCGGTGATAAATACCATCCCCCACGCCATGACGAGCACGACGCAGGTCCGGATGGCCGTTCCCAGATTGGACTCCACTCCGGAAATACCGATCTTACCGAGGATCGACGTCAGACTGGCGAAGAAAGCCGAACCGACCGCATAGAGCAGCCATCCGCCTTTTCCTGTCTGCTTCGTCTCCTCCACATCTTTTTTCTCGATCATCAGCAGGATGCCCGCCGCGATAGCGACGACTGCCACAGCCTTCGGGAGGGAAATGCCCTCATGAAGGAAGATGAGCGCCAGTATGATCGTAAGGACGGTACTGGACTTATCGATTGGCACCACTTTGTTGATATCCCCTGTCTGCAGCGCCTTGAAGTAACACAGCCACGACGCCCCCGTGGCAGCGCCCGACAGGATCAAGAATACAAACGTGTATCCGCTGATGGAAGTGATCTGGTCAAAGGAGCCCGATATGAGCACCATGATCCATGAAAAGATAAGGACAACCACCGTGCGCACTGCCGTCGCCACGGCAGAGTCCGTCTTCCTTATCCCGCATTTTGCCAGAATCGATGTCACCCCGGCAAAAAACGCAGAGCCTATAGCATAGAAAAGCCACATATCCCATTCCTTCTTTCTGTCCTCTGGTTTCTGGAACTGTTTTTTTGTATCTGCAGCCCACTGCAACGAAAACTGCAGCCTTTCCCTATATTTTACCTCATACCCTATCTGATTTCCACTATCCTCAAATTTTTGCTGGTGCTCAGGAGCTACCGATGATACCATATATTCAAAGCATTATATACAGATAAGATCCGGAAATACACAGAGCGGAGACAAAAGGTTTCTCTGAAAAATTTGCACATTTCTTTAATTGTTCACTTCCGAAGCTGCTGCTTGAGAAATATTGATCACGCTATTCAGGAACTGCATGCCGCAGGAGCCGCAAAATGGCCGGCAGCATCTTACTTAAAACATAATGAATGGAGAGAATAAACATGATGGATTTAAAAGAAGCAATGAAAGAAAGACACAGTATTCGCCAGTATGAGGACAGGCCACTCGAAGAGAGCGTTATCGCCGAACTGGAGAACGAGATTGAAGCATGCAACAAAGAAAGCGGGCTGTACATCCAGCTCGTAAAAGATGAACCGAAAGCCTTTGACAGTTTCATGGCACACTACGGGAAATTCAGCGGTGTCAAAAACTATATCGCCATGATCGGGAAAAAAGGACCTGATCTGGATGAAAAATGCGGATACTACGGCGAAAGGCTCGTCCTGAAAGCACAGCAGCTTGGCTTAAACACATGCTGGGTGGCCATGACTTACAGCAAAGTGAAGACGGCGTTCACCGTAAACAGCGGGGAGAAGCTGTGCATCGTTATATCCCTTGGATACGGCAAGACTAACGGCGTTCCTCACAAATCAAAACCTGTGGAGGCCATAGCCAAAGCTGACAGACCGCTTCCCGACTGGTTCAGAGCCGGTGCAGAAGCTGCATTGCTCGCTCCTACTGCCATGAATCAGCAGAAATTCCTGTTCACGCTTAACGGAAATAAAGTCTCTGCAAAAGCCGGATTCGGTTTCTACACAAAGATCGATCTCGGCATTGCCAAATATCATTTTGAACTTGGGGCAGGGTCCGAACACTTCGAGTGGGCGTAACCTGCCGGAACTGCACCGTAAAAATATCCGCAGGATCAGGCTGCCTGTCTTAAGAATGACAGTGCATCTCTTTTGATCCTGCGGATCTTTATGTACATCATCTTATTATTCGAAAATACCTTTGAGTATGTTCACACATCCCTCGATTCCCAGTTTAGACGAATCGAGAACCACATCATAATTCTTCAGATCCTTCCATTCGTGACCTGTATTTGCACGGAAATACCCTGCTCTCTTTTTATTATAGAACCTGCGGGTCGAATCCACATCTCCCGGAGCAATTCCGTAATCTTTTGTGATCCTGTTCTTTACTTCTTCCTCGTTCTCAGAGTGAATAAATACTTTTATGACACCTTTCTGCTCTCTCAGCGCGTCACTGGCGCAATGTCCTAAAAAGATTGCCGGCCCTTCCATGGCAAGTCTCCTGATCTCGAGCTGTTCGTCAAGAAATACCTTGCCTTCTTCTGTCAGCATGTTCGGGTCTCCTGTCTGTACCCGGCTCATGACAAACATGGAATAGATCAAACTTCCGGTCGCTTTTTCTTCATACTGGTTGATCCTCTCTACCGGAATCCCCTGCTTCTTTGCAACCGCTTCAAGGATCTCCTTCCCGTAGCATGGTACACCGCTGACTTCTGACAGCCTTTGCGCGATTTTTGTGCCTCCGCTTCCGTATTCTCTCTCAATTGTTATATAACGAAATTTCATATTCGCACCTCCATTTTCTATGGTATTATAATAATAAAAATGCGTATTTACCACAATGGGCATATGTTCTATCCTGTGGTTTAATACACATTTATATAAAACGTGTGTATTATTTTATCATTAAAAACCATACGAAGGAGCTGAAAACAGAGATGGGTTCCACACCGAAACAGGATCTGCGTTTTATTAAAAATGAGAATCTGATACAAAAGACATTCCGTGAAATGATCTCAGAGACTGAATATTCCAGGATCACGATCAAAGAACTGACAGAGAGAGCCCAGATCAACAGGAAGACCTTCTATCTGCACTATTCCTCCCTTGATCATCTGCTCACCGAACTTCAGTTCAAGCTCATGGAACCCACACTGCGGATGATCTCAGAGACAGTCTTTCCGGACGACGTGGAGAAGATCATACAACACAGCTTTCAGTTCATGGCAGCGCTTGATCCGGTCGATAAAAAGATCCTTTCCGCCAAAGGAAATGTAACGGATTCAAGCAGCCCGGCCGACCTGATCCGTAAGCATTTCTTTGCAAAATACGACTGCTTTCCACAGTACAACCGCTTTGAGAGCAAGCTGATCATTACATATTTTTCTGTCTGCCTCGGCGTCATCTACCGCCAGTGGGAAGTAGACGGCCAGAGGATCCCGATCGAAGAGATGATCCCGCTTGCGACCCGTCTGATCCTGCACGGGCTGGACGGAGCCGGACTTACGGGGAGAACTGCAGACTAATTCTGTAGCTCTACAACTCCGTCCGCACCTTCGATATCCCGGATGATCTCATTTACAGCCAGGACACTGATGTGCCCTGACATTGGATATGCGCCGTATAAATTCATGGTTATTTTCTGCGGCTCCTTTTTGATACGGGGCAGAGGGGTCGCAGTAAAATAAATGGGTTCTTCGG
>DWWO01000146.1 GCA_019119675.1 Candidatus Mediterraneibacter faecipullorum
TTAAAGCCTGTGGTGCGGCGTTGATCAGGGAAAGGATGTTGTTTGAACGAAGTGAGTTCTTCCTTTCGCTGATCGCTTTTAGCCGTATCGCAGGCTTGTTACTATATCTTATGTCCTGTAACCGGAGCCGGAAGCATCCCCTCCCCGCCCGTCCCGGATATATGAGTCAATCCACTGTATCCGAGTGATTTTCGGATATTTTAATGAGAAATGTCTCTCAGATAAATACGAAATTTTATTGATAAATCCCATTGACTGTCACGTCAAATACAGCCTCTTTTCCGTTGAGTTCTTCGTTGCCGTAATCCTCCGGGAAGGTAACGGTCACTTCAACGCTATCGCCTGGATGAGCGCCGATGAGCTGTTCTTCAAAGTCATCGATATAGCGTCCGGAACCGATAGTCAGGTCTGTTCCCTGTCCCTGTGTGTTGCCGCCGTCGAACTCGACCCCGTCAATTGAACCGACATAATCGATGTTTACAGTATCTCCGTCCCCGATGGTGAGGGAGGTATCTGTAGAGTAAGATGCAGCATCTGCACTGTCGCCGGTGTCGGAAGTATCCGTATCGGAAGTGTCTTCTGTATTGTTTTCCGTACCGGAATCGGATTCGGTCGTTGTATTGTCCGAACCAGAACTGCTGTCAGAAGAATCGGAAGTCATGATGATAGCTACGATCAGCGCGATAACCGCTATCAGCGGAATTACGATCACGATGATCCTGCTTATTTTACGCTGCAGTTCCTTCTTGCGGCGCTCCTTTGCGCGCCGTTCCTGTGCCATTTTTCGATTTTCTTTTTTCATGGTTCACTTTACCTCATTTCTGCTGAATATGGAATTCATTATATAAACAAAATATGACTAATTTGTGATTTTTTTTGCAAAAATACATGATATACTATAGCTATCGTCTGCGTGTTATGATAAAGTATCAAATCAGGCAGACTTGAAAAACGAATCTTTGGAAAAAGACAGAGGAGCGTTATTATGACAATAGACAGCAGATATTCAGACGGGGCACAGTTCTTAAAAGACGTGACCATTAAAATACAGAACCGGCTTGATGAGATCGATCATGACCTGAGTGAAGGAAAAAAAGAGATCGAAAATATGCATGAATACTACTGGGAGAACTATACAGAGATGGACCAGTACGGTTATGAGGAATACGATAACCGTCAGGCTCTGCTCCAGCAGACAAATGCAAATACGGAAAAGCTGAAACTGAAACACCGCTTTGAGAAGATGAAAGATTCTCCGTTTTTCGGAAGAGTGGATTTTATATTTGAAGGAGAAGATGATCCGGAATCTTTCTATATCGGCATCGGGAATTTTGCCGAACAGACAGGCATGACGCCTCTGATCTACGACTGGAGAGCGCCGGTGAGCGGTCTTTTCTATGATTATGATAAAGGACCGGCGTCTTATGAAGCTCCGGCGGGGATCATTACAGGAGAGATCAGTTCTAAATGGCAGTATAAGATCCGCGGCGGTAAAATGATCTATGCTTTTGAGAGCGATACGAAGATCGATGATGAGATACTGAAACAGGAACTGGGAAATAACGGCGATGTCAAGCTGAAAAATATCGTACGGACGATACAGAAAGAGCAGAATGCGATCATACGTAATACAGAAGATAAGATACTGGTGATCCAGGGAGGCGCCGGAAGCGGCAAGACATCCATTGCGCTGCACCGGATCGCATATCTTCTGTATCATGACAGGAAGAACCTGAAATCATCCAATGTGCTGATCCTGTCGCCGAACAGCGTGTTTGCGGATTATATATCACATATCCTTCCTGAATTGGGCGAAGAGAATATACAGGAGATGAGCTTTGATCTGTTTGCATACCGGGAATTAAAAGATACGGCGGCAGACTGCGAGGATAAATATGACTATCTGGAACGGATCATGAAATTCCCGGGCGGTCAGGAGAAAGAACGCTTCCGTATGAAACAGTCCGAAGAATTTGTGGGACTGATCGAGGGATTTCTGGCAACACTTGAGGACAGACTGATCGACTTCAAGGAGATCAGTTTCCGGGGAATGAAAATGTCGGAAGAAGAACTGATCCGGATGTTTTACTTTAAATTTCAGAATACTCCGTTGCTCTCAAGGATGACAGCAGTCATGGATTATTTTATAGATGCTTATGAAACGCTGAAAGGCAGTGACATTTCCGACGATGACAGAGAATTGCTGAACAGTAAATTTGACAGTATGTATGTGACAAAAGATATCTATACCATCTATAACTGGATGCTCGAAGATTACGGATATGATCAGCTCCCTGATGTGCCATATGAGAGAAGAAAGCTCCAGTATGAGGATGTATTTCCTGTGCTTTATCTGAAATACAGACTTCTCGGAAAAAGCTCACAGAAAGAGATCAAGCATCTGGTGATCGATGAGATGCAGGATTACTCATATATGCAGTACGTTATTCTGGAAAATCTGTTCCAGTGCAGAATGACGATACTCGGGGATTACGCACAGACACTGGATACGAAACAGCAGGATGTGCTGAGATTCCTGCCGAAAATTTTTGGCAGGGGAATACGGAAAGTTATCCTCAACAAAAGTTACCGCAATACTTACGAAATAGCACAGTACGCGGCACAGATCAGCGGCATCACCGGTCTAGAGCTTCTGGAGCGCCACGGCAGGCAGGTAGACGTACGCAGATTTGCTACAGAAGACGAGATGCTCGCTGCAATTGCTTCAAACGTGAATCTTGGAACAGACGGATATGAGACTGGTGCTGTTATCACGATGACAGAGGAGGAGGCCTATGACATCTACCGGCTTCTGATAAAACGCGGTGTGGATGCAGCGTATGTGGACCGCGACAGTTCCGCGTTTAAGCGAGGCCTGACTGTGACGACATTTTATCTGGCGAAAGGACTGGAATTCGATCAGGTATTTACGATACGGGGAACAAAGGAAAATCCGCTCGCAGAACAGGCAGAATATATCAGTGCCACCAGAGCGCTTCAGGAGCTGTATGTGTACGGGGCAGAGTAAGACCGTGAATGCCTGAATATAATTGAGAAAGGCCGGGGTATATAAAAGTGATGAGGGCGCAGTCTTTCAGGTGGATATTGTTTGTCCGCATATGGGATGCGAGCTGACATGGAATCCGGATGAACGTTCCTGGGACTGCCCGTGTCATGGCTCAAGATTTGACTATGAAGGAAATCTTCCGGACGGTCCGGCACAGGAGGGAATACAGCATGACTGATTATTTTTACGGGTGGTATTTCCGGTGTCAGGGAAGAGACGGGAGTATTGCGGTGATTCCCGCAGTACATTTGTCTGCGGAGAAACGTACTCGGAGAAAATCTGTTTTCGAGAAAAGGGATATTTCTGAGATTCACGACACCTGAGTCAGAAGAAATAAGCGGCATCCTTCGCTTTGGAAGATTCGCAGAACCAAAGTACGACATCATGGGGCCGTTCGCATATATTCCCGGAATGGAATGCAAACATGCAGTATACAGTATGAAACATACTGTGAACGGCGAGCTTAAAGTAAATGGTCAGATATTCCGGTTCGAAAATGATATAGGCTATATGGAGGGAGACAGCGGAACATCCTTCCCTGACAGATATATTTGGACACAGCATTTTATTCCGGAAGGATCAGTCATGCTTGCGGCGGCATCGATCCCGCTGTCAGGAATCCGTTTTACAGGAACTGTCGGATTCCTTTTCTACAGAAACAGAGAATATCGTTTCGCCACATATCTGGGCGCATCGGTCAGGAAAATGGGCGAGCAGGAGCTGATGACGCGCAGAGTACGGGAAGACATTGCCTGTCATGCGGAGTACACGCTGATGCACGGGAATCGAGTGCTGCTGCATACGGTGACGGACAGTGCCGCAGTGGAGTATGATACAAAAGAGGAGAAAAATGAAAATAGCAGTTATCACGGTAGGAAAGATAAAAGAAAAATATTTAAGAGATGCCATCGCCGAATACAGCAAGCGGCTGAGCCGTTACTGTAAACTGGAGGTCATTGAGGTCGCGGATGAGAAGACTCCGGATCAGGCGAGTGAAACAGTAGAGGATAATATCCGGGCAAAAGAGGGAGAGCGTCTGATGAAACATATCAGGGATGATATGTATGTGATCACACTGGAGATCGGCGGCAAGATGTTCTCGTCAGAAGAATTTGCGGAGAAGATCGAGACACTGGGCGTACAGGGGAAAAGCAGTATCGCCTTTGTGATCGGCGGTTCGATCGGCCTTGGGAAAGATGTGCTTAAAAGGTCGGACTTTGCGCTCAGTTTCTCGAAGATGACATTTCCACATCAGCTGATGAGGGTGATATTGCTGGAACAGGTGTATCGGGTGTATCGGATCATGAATGGAGAACCATATCATAAATAGAGGCGATTTTTTCGCACTTGGATACGTTATGCACAACCCTACCACAAATAGACAGAGCTCAGACTTTAAAATGCAGGGAGAAAGGGGCGCGGGATGGAAGAAGCACATGTTTTTCGGTTTAAGAACAGAAAATTTTCGGATTTCTATCTGTGTTTTTGCGGATACGCGAAATGCGAGCCACTGCACAGTTTCGGACCGGCTGTCCGACCTAATTATCTGATCCACATCATAACCGAAGGGAAAGGCAGGTATACGGTCGGAGAGAAGCAGTATGATCTGCGGGAAGGTCAGGGGTTTCTGATCGAGCCGGAGGTACAGACATTTTATCAGGCAGACCGGGAATCGCCATGGTCGTACATGTGGATCGGTTTTTCCGGAACAAGAGCAAAAGAATATCTTGCGGATCTTGGTCTTGGCGGAAACAATCTGACGTTTCACTGTCAGCAGGTATCTGAACTTAAAGTGATGCTTGAGAACATGATTAAAAGGAAAACATATACCGTTGAGAATGAATTTCTTCGGGAAAGTTTTTTATATCAGACCTTTGCGATTCTGTCACGGAATCTTAATATTCAGAATAATTCCCAGAATGATACGGACAATCTATATGTGGCGAGAGCGGTTGAATGTATCCAAAATAACTTTCTGGAACCGATCCGCGTATCGGATATCGCGGACTATGTGGGGATCAGCCGGGGATATCTGCATAAGCTGTTCCTCGAGGTGCTTTCTCAGTCCCCGCAGGATTATCTTGTCAGTTTCCGAATGACGAGGGGAGCGGAACTTCTTTCCGTCACGGAACTTTCGATTGAAGAAATCGCGTTGTCGTGCGGTTATGCGGATCCTCTCGCGTTTTCAAAAATGTTTAAGCGGAAAATGGGAGTGACACCCAGACAGTACCGGAAAGACAACTGGAAGAAATGAGACATCTGACCAGTTTTTAGATACATTGTTCCTTGTGATATCCTCCAAAGGTGCATATAATTAGAGAAGTAAAGAGATTGCGCATTCTCAGAATATTGTACCAGGAATGATAATGAAGGAGGACTATCATGGGTGAAGACAGGAAAAATACATCCGTACATTACAAGTACGCCTCGACACGGGAAAAATATTGTTTTGGGATCGGCGCGATCGGGAAAGATGCGATCGTCAATCTGGTCGGTTCCTTTCTTATGCTGTATCTGACAGACACACTGTATCTGGCGCCGGCATTTGTCGGGATTCTGTTCCTTGTAGCAAGGATCTGGGACGCGATCAATGACCCGATCATGGGAATGATCGTAGATAATACCCGCACGAAATACGGTAAATTCAGGATCTGGCTTGTTGTCGGTACCCTTTTAAATTCGGTTGTTTTCGTACTGCTGTTCAGCAGTTTCGGTTTAACAGGAACGTCGCTGTATGTTTATGTGGCAGTCATGTATATCCTGTATGGTATGACCTATACGGTGATGGATGTTCCATACTGGTCATGGCTTCCCAATCTGACCAATGATCCGCACGAACGGGAGAAGGTATCAGTGATCCCGCGATTTTTTGCCAGCCTTGCAGGATTTTGTGTGGCAACATTCGGACTGTATATTATCAACGGATTTAACAGAATGAGCGGAAACGAAAATCTGCTCGCGGAAGAAGGATATACCATTTTTGCGGTTGTGATCGCCGTCATCTTTATTATTACGATCGGGATTACCGTCACAAATGTAAAAGAAGAATCGACACTGAATTCAAAAGTGAAAAAAACCAGTCTCAGGCAGGCTGTAAATGTGATTATAAATAACGATCAGTTGCTTGCGTTTATCGGGCTTCTTCTTACATTTAACCTTTGTACTCAGATCGCAAAAGGATTTGCTGTATATTACTTTAAAAATGTTTGTGGAGATGAATATCTTTACTCCCTTTTCGGATTCGCCATCGTAGCGGAAATGCTCGGTCTCGCAATCTTCCCGAAAGTCGCGTCGAAGATCAGCAGAGAGAAAGTATATGCGCTGGCATGCGGATGTGTGATCCTTGGACTTGGACTTCTCGGACTGGTCGGATTCGTTATGCCTACGAGCGTTGTGGCGACTGTAGTATGCTGTGGCATTATGTTCCTTGGGTCCGGCTTGTCCCTTGGAGTTACGACCTGCTGTATGGCAGATGTAATCGACTATGGTGAAGTGAAATTCGGCGTCAGAAATGAGAGTATTACCTGCTCTGCGCAGACCTTTCTCATGAAAGCGGCGACAGCGGCGGCGGGCGGTCTTACAGGCGTCGGTCTTCAGATCGTAGGGTATAACGCGAAAGCGGAAGTCCAGAGTGCCGGAACGATCGCGGGCATCCGGGTACTGATGATCGTGATCCCGATCATCATTGCCGCACTCAGCTTTCTGATCTATAAAAAGTTCTATCAGTTAAAAGGCGAGCGCATGGAGGAAGTGACACGCAAAGTCAATGAAATTCATGCGGCGCAGGAAGAGATGGGAGCATAACAGAAACAGGAGGAAATCTGAATGGGAATTGCAGTAAATCAAGCAGGAGATACCTTTCATCTGTACAATGATGAGATCAGTTACATCATGAATGTACTTCCAAACAATCAGCTGGGACAGATTTACTTTGGAAAACGGATCGAGATCCCGGAGGACTGTACCTATTTTGTAGAAACACTGATGCGTCCGATGTCCTCCTGTGTCTTTGACACAGACAAACGGTTTTCCATGGAATATATTCGACAGGAATACGCTGTGTTCGGGACGTCTGATTACCGTATGCCGGCTGTGACGGTACTCCAGGAAAACGGGAGCAGAATTTCAGAATTCTGCTTCCGCGGATACCAGATCAGAGCGGGCAAACCCGGACTTGCCGGACTTCCCGCGACGTATGTGGAAAATGAGGAAGAGGCGGAAACACTGGTCATCGAACTTACCGACCAGGTATCCGGACTGGAACTGGAACTGTACTATACGATCTTTGCCGCGGGCGGGATCATAGCCAGAAGCGCCCGGTTTATCAACCGCGGAGGTCAGACGCTTCATCTGTTGTCTGCGATGAGCCTCTGCCTGGATCTTCCGGACAGTAGCTATGATATGATCCAGTTCTCCGGCGCATGGTCGAGAGAGCGGTATCCGAAGACGCGAAGGCTGGAGCAGGGGATCCAGTCCGTGGGCAGTATAAGAGGAAATTCTTCCCACAACCATAACCCGTTCATTATCCTGAAACGTCCGACTGCGGATGAATTTCAGGGAGAAGCGATCGGATTCAGCCTGATATACAGCGGCAATTTTCTCGCGCAGGCGGAAGTCGATACGTATGATACGACCCGAGTGATGATGGGGATCCATCCGCATTGTTTCGACTGGAAACTTGAGCCGTCCGAAGAATTTCAGACGCCGGAAGCGGTGATGGTATATACGGATCAGGGACTGAACCATCTTAGCCAGACGTATCACAGACTGTATCAGAAGCGACTTGCAAGAGGCTACTGGAGAGACCGGGCGCGCCCGATCCTGATTAACAACTGGGAGGCGACTCAGTTTGATTTTTCCGAAGACCTTCTTGTCAGAATCGCGGAGAAAGCAAAGGAAAGCGGTGTGGAGCTTTTCGTGCTGGATGACGGCTGGTTCGGGAAACGCTGTAACGAGCACGCGGGGCTGGGAGACTGGATCGCGAATCCGGACCGGCTGAAAAACGGGATCACCGGACTGGCTCAGCGGATCGAGGATCTCGGTATGAAATTCGGTCTCTGGTTTGAGCCGGAAATGGTCAATAAGGATTCCGACCTGTACCGCGAGCATCCGGATTGGATCATCCAGACACCGGGGCGTAAAAATTCACACGGGCGATTCCAGTATGTTCTGGATTTTTCCAGAAAAGAAGTGGTTGACAGGATCTATGACATGATGGCAAAGATCCTCTCAGAAGCGAAAGTATCTTATATTAAATGGGATATGAACCGGAGCATTACAGAATGTTATTCGGCGGTCTTTCCCGAGGACCGGCAGGGGGAGATCTATCATCGGTATATCCTCGGAGTGTACGAGCTTTATGAAAGGCTGACTTCAAAGTTTCCGCATATCCTGTTTGAGTCCTGCGCGAGCGGTGGCGGACGTTTCGATCCGGGAATGCTTTATTATGCGCCTCAGTGCTGGACAAGCGACGATTCCGACGCGGTGGAGCGGATCAAGATCCAGTATGGCACGTCCTACTGTTACCCGGTGAGCAGTATGGGTACACATGTATCCGCGGTACCAAACCATCAGATCAACCGGATCACACCGCTGTATACAAGGGCGAATGTGGCATATTTCGGAACATTCGGATATGAGCTTGACCTGAATGCTCTGACAGCGGAAGAGCAGGAAGAAGTAAAAGAACAGATCGCTTTTATGAAACAGTACCGGCAGTTATTCCAGTTCGGCACCTTTTACCGGCTGATGAGCCCCTTTGAAAACAATATCTCTGCCTGGATGGTCGTAAACGAGGATAAAACAGAGGCGATCGTCGGATGGTACCGTGTCCTGAACGGGATCAATCTGCCATATACACGCCTGCGCCTGAAAGGCTTGTCCGATGAGATGCAGTACACCGTCAACGGAGATTCCGTCGCCCATTACGGAAATGAGCTTATGAACGCCGGACTGATTACAACAGACATTTCATCCGGGCAGGCTGAGGGGGATGAAAAAATGTGTCAGGATTTCGAGTCCAGACTTTATATCCTGAAAGCGGTCAAAGGAGGAAAAACCGCATGAACGAAAAACGCGGCTTCTTGGTGAAAAGAACAGTTATGATGCTTCTTGGCATCCTGTTTATCAGCGTCTGTGTCGGATGCTACCGGCTGAGCGGATTCGGAGTGGATGCCTTTACGTGCATGAATCTCGGGATCAGCGGATTTATCGAGATGACATTCGGCACCTGGCAACTGATTATGAATATCTTTATTCTGATCATTGTCTTCTTTACAGTCAGGAAATGTATCGGCGCCGGAACCATTGTAAATATGATCTGTGTCGGATATGGAGCTGATTTTATCTGTTGGGCAGTCCGGGATGTACTGCATATCAATATGACACTGCCGCTTCGGATCGGCGCGCTCCTTCTGGGATGCGTATTTGCGGGGCTCGGTGTGGCGTTTTACATGGTGGCTGAGATGGGGATCGCGCCCTATGACAGCGTGGCGCTGATTATTGAAAAACTGACCCGAAAAAAGATCCAGTTCCAGTATGCCAGAGTGTTAAGCGATGTGACCTGCGTGGTGATCGGAGTCGTATTCTGTCTGGCGGGAAAGGATGATCTTTTTATGATCGTCGGGATCGGCACGGTGATCAATGCCTTCTTCAACGGACCGCTGATCCAGTTCTTCCGGACCCATGTCAGCGAGCCCCTGCTTAACGGAAAAATGAAGTAACCAATGATATAAAATACCTGGAAAGAGAGTGGACAGACGTTCCGCTCTCTTTTCGATTGAGTGAGAAAGAAAATGACAGAGAAGGAAACGAATGGTATAATTACAGAAAAGTGACGGATTGGAATTTGACGGAGGTAAAAATGGAGTATACAAAAGAGGATCTAATTGAGGCAAAGCGGCAGATTGATTCAACTCTACATAAATTAAGAGAAACAATAAAAACTTTGGAATCAAAGGATAATCCGGAAAGATATAAGTCACAAATCACATTAGCAAAAAGGCGTGTGAAGGCTTTTGAAATTGCAAATCACTTTATAGAAAATGAAATTGAAAGCAGTCAGACAGCTCATAATTTGTGAAAGGAATATTTTATGTGCACTAAAAAAGAATTACAATTTAGTATTTTTCTTATTTATAATCTGGCGGAAAAATGGCAGAAAAAACCTACTGACGTTTATAAAATTTTAAATGAAACGCATATATTGGACGATTACATTTTTGTATGTTATGATACTCTGCATACGTTAGGAACAGAATATCTGGTTGAAGATATCACAGAGTATGCAAGAGAAAAAGGTGTTGCTGTGTGATTTTATTTCATGGTACAACTGAAATTATAGAGAAACCAAATGTATCGTTCTCAAAAAATTATCTGGATTTTGGAAAGGGATTTTACTTAACGACTTATCAGAAACAGGCTGAAAAATGGGCGTTACGTAAAGCCTTGAGAAAACAGAAGTCTGCAATTGTAAATGCATACGAATTATCCGCTGATCTGGGAACGTATAAAGTATTACAGTTTAAACAGGAGAATGAAAAATGGCTGGACTTTGTATGTGCCTGCCGAAAAGGGGATAATATTTATAAGAACTATGATATCATAATAGGTGCTGTGGCAAACGATGATGTTTTTAAAACGGTAGATATGTATTTCCGAGGAATATGGAGTAAAAAGAAAGCTTTAGAAGAGCTACGTTATTATAAAATGAATGATCAGATCTGCATTATTAATCAGAATGTTTTAGATGAAAAATTAGTTTTTCAGAAAGCGTATCAGGTGAGTCAAAATGCGAAGTAAGAAAGATATCGACTATGTATATAAACAAAATTTGGAAGAATCTATTATTGAATATTTATCAAAAGAAAAGAAATTGGAATTGAGGCAGGCAATGGATATTTATTATCAGAGCAGATTGGCAAAACAGATTGAACAGGGAACTTATGGGATAGAAAATATGGATTATAAATATCTTGCTCAGGATTTGATTGAGAATGAACCGGAGTTGTTTTCAAAATTGAATTAATATCCGTACTTGGAGATGTTATGGAGAGCCGTATCATAAATAAGGGGGCGCATTTGGGTATGATATGGTGTGAAGTAATGAATCATGAAGAGTATTTGAATGAGAGTGGATAGATGATATTCCGCTCTCTTTTTGCATGTGTGGAAAATAAAATGACAGGGGAATATTGGAGTGCTATAATAGTCTAAAATAGCTTGACAACTTGCATTTGGTAAAGGGGATTGTAAATGCTTATTATGAGGATGGTTCATTTTATATTATTACATACGCACTTACTAACAAGATAAAACAAATAGAAAAAAATCCAAATGTTGCGATAGCAGGTGAATGGTTTACAGAAACTGAAAACTGTTTTTGCCGAATGGATTGATAATGAGCATAATAATTTTGATGATGAAAACACTATAATTTTATGTGTGGAATTAACGGACGGACTGTTACTTTCACATGGAACAAGATATGAGTTTTAAACTTCAAATTCTATTTATCATGGAGTTGAACAGAGCGACACCACCTGATTTGTGAAGGGGAAAAACATATGATTTTATATCATGGGAGTAATGTCATAGTTCAAGAACCGCAAATCTTGGAAAATGGTTTTTACACAGATTTTGGTTATGGATTTTATTGTACAATTTTAGAAAAGCAGGCAAAACGTTGGGCTTTGACAAAACGAAGAAAGCATATTGTAAATTTTTATGAGTATTCACCCGATAAGAGCCTGAATATTAAAAAGTTTAGTGAGATAACAGAGGAGTGGTTACAGTTTGTTGTAAACTGTCGGCTTGGCTTAAAACATGATTATGATGTTGTCGAGGGACCAATGGCAGATGATACAATCTGGGACTATGTCGAGGACTATATAGCTGAACGAATTTCAAAAGAGGCATTCTGGGAACTAGTTAAGTTTAAGTATCCAACACATCAGATTGTATTCTGTACAGAGAAGGCATTACAGACTATCAAATTTGAAGGGAGTTATTCGCTATGACAAACAAATTTTTCCCAGAAGAGCAAATAACAGAGAACGATCTTTATTTTTTATGTTATATGATAGAACGTGTAGCAAGGAAATTACATCAGAAGAACAAATACGTTGTTAATTCTATAGCGAAAGATGAGTGGGTGCGTCTGATCAGCCTGGCTAATGTACTCCATTGCGAGAATCCTCTGAAAATTGAAGATGAATGGATTGAAGAGTATAAGTTGGTAAAAGGGAATTTTGATATAACGAATGTGGATTTGGAACTGGTAGACGAGATTCCATCAGAAACACAGATGGGGAAAGTATATACAAGGCTGATTCTGTCAACGTTACAGCCGGAGGAAGATTATATTGATGGAATGATCCGAGTATATAACGATGAAATATGTGACACGATTGATAATTACAATAGCAGCGCATATTATGAACCGTCTTATGTAATAACAAGAGCCTATAATAATGGAGGTTTTTAAAGAGCAGATAACCGCATTTGGATACGTTATGGACAGCTATATCCATATAAATGTGATTTGGGAGAGAGTGGACAGATGTTGATCCGCTCTCTTTTCGTATGAGTGGGAAATCAAATGACAGGGAAATAAACGAATGATATAATAAAGATAACTGGAGCGACAGATTGAAATTTTCAGGAGAACAGCAGATGAAAATGGGAAAGGAGTGGGAAATATATGATTACAGTATTTAATCGTAAAGAATTGATTATAACAATGGAAATGAATCGTCAGGCTAAAGTGCGCGATATTCTTTCTCAAAACGGTGTTGGCTATACTGTAAAAACTACGAATCTTGAGACTGCGCCGATTCTTGGTAACAGGAGGGCACATACCGGCAGTTTTGGGATAAATCCGGACTATTCCTACGAATATAAGATCTATGTTCATAAAAAGGACTATGAAAAAGCAGTATCCTTAATCAAATGAGATGATGTATCCTTTTATGACACTAAGCGATGAAACGCAGTTTGGAGGAGAGTGGACAGCTGATGTTCCACTCTCTTTTGTCGCGAGTGAGAAATAAAATGGCAGAGATATCCAGGAAAATCCAGTAAAAACTATTGACAAGTATACTTGGCGATGCTATAACAGAAATATGACAAGAAAACTTGGCAATCATAATTGGAGGTTTTCATTATGAACAAGGATGAAATTTTAGCTAAAAGCAGAGCGGAAAACAGGAATAAGGACGTATATGAGCAGGAGGTCCTAAAACAGGCAAGCCAAAGCGCAGTAGTAGTTCAGATGGCTTTGGCGACAATCTTTTTCGTCACCCAGATATTTGCCGGAGGAGGCACAAACTGGGGTCTATGGGCGATTGTTCTCAGCGCAAATATGACCATTAACTGGATGAAATATATTAAACTCCGCCGTAAGTTTGAGCTTGCGCTGGCTATCGTTTATACGATACTTGTTTCAGTAATGTCCGGATACCATATCTATGACATTATTGTATCTGCCACTATCATATAAGGCGGTGGATATATGGATGATAAACTAACATTAAAAAACCGTCTTAAAGAAGCACGGGCAGAATCAGGACTATCACAGAAACAACTGGCGGATATGGTTGGTGTATCACGGAACACGATCAGTTCCATCGAAACCGGCCAGTTCAATCCCACAGCGAAATTGGCACTTATTCTCTGTATTGCCCTGGATAAAAAGTTTGAAGATCTGTTCTACTTTTGAAGCTGCTTGAGCGCACTTGCATAAGCAATCTGCTTTCAGGCGGCACAAAGATACGATTGCAGTTAATACAATTGTGAAGAATAAGGCTGGGGGGAGCCAGTTTCTGCGATATTCTGTACGTGGAAGATTTGGATGTATTCAATGAACGGTATCTGAAATGGGCGGATTTTGGAAAATCTGCAAAAGGACATTAAAAGTTTACGGATAAAAGCTGCGAACAAAGATAAAACTGTTCGCAATAAAGGAGATACAAAATGGAATATATGACTGTGCGCGAAGCTGCAAAAAAGTGGGAGGTGTCTGTACGCCTCATCCAAAGACTTTGTGCGGAAGGAAGAATTGACGGGGCAAGTAAATCCGGAAATGCCTGGGTAATTCCGGCGGGAACGGTAAAACCACAGGATCCCAGAAGAAAAAAAGAAGAGACTGTTTACGGCAATCCGGTATTTCCGAACCTTATGCCTCTGATGAATACGGCATTTGTGCCGGGAAAGTGTCTGGAATATATCCACGGCATGAAAAAGGGACCGAAAAAAGATATTGCAGTTGCAGAATATCACTATTTCAGCGGTCATCCCAATGAAGCTGCGCAGGAGACAGAGATGTACCTGACCTGTACGGATCCGGAACTTCGTCTCTCTGCCTGCCTGATCTATGCATATTCCAATCTGTCTATCGGGCAGATACAGCAAGCCCGATATGGATTAGAAGAGATAAAGAACACATTGAAAGCAGATACAGAGAGAACTCCTCATGCCAGATCGATCGAAGGGTTTATTTCAGCGGCAGCAGCAGTCCTGCTGCATCTTCCACTGCCGGAAGAACTGCCGGACACGCGGGAGTTCATGCCCTTACTTCCTATAGGACTGAGAGCGTTTGCGCTGTATGTACAGGCGCATTATCTCTATCTCCAGAAAAAATATGAACACAGTATCGGCATCATAGAATCTGCATTGACTATGGGCGCGGATCAATATCCGATTCCGGCCATCTATCTTCATCTGGCGGCTGTCATGGATTATATGAGTTTAAAACAGCCCGATAAAGCAGAAGAACATCTGTTAGCCGCATGGGAACTGGCGCGTCCGGATGACCTGATCGAAGGCTTTGGTGAACATCACGGACTGCTGGGCGGAATGCTGGAGGCAGTGATCAAGCAGAAGTGGCCGGAGGATTTTAAGCGTATCATCGCGATCACCTATGAATTTTCCTCCGGATGGAGAAAGATACATAATCCGGTGACTGGGCATAATGTAGCAGACGATCTGACCACGACTGAGTTCGCGACAGCCATGCTGGCGGCACGGAACTGGACGAATCCCGAGATCGCGGAGCATATGAATATTTCCGTAAATACAGTGAAGCATCATATCTCGCAGGCTATGAAGAAGTTACATATCGATAACAGAAAAGATTTAAAAAAATATATGCTTAAATAAAAGAAATGTCTACAGTACAGGACTATTACCCATTTTTCACCTTGAAATGGGTAATAGCCCTGTACTTTTTAAAATGGTAAAATTGGACATAGACAGGTGACATCTTAAGGAGGAATGATCATGAGATTAAAATTATTCAAAAGGGTATCTGCAGTGCTGCTGACGCTGGTGCTGTTGGGCGGACTGATGCCGTTGAATGTATCTGCTGCAGCTCCGACTACTGTATATGTGAACGGAGAGAACATTGTGACTGCAGAAGATAATACCGTGGCCTGTGGAACAGGTACGGCTGTTTATAATTCGGCGACTAATACGCTGACGCTTATTGATGCTGAGATTACGGCAGCATATAATAGCAGCGGTATTTATGCAGACGGCAATTTGATGATCGTATTAGAGGGAGAGAATACAATAAGTTCGCTTTGGGCAGGAATTCGGGTTCAAAATGGAAGCGTCAGCATCAGCGGCGAGGGATCCCTGAATGTGGCGGATGCAAGTGCATTCGGTATTGTGGCTGATAACAATGTGTCCATTGGTGCTGATGTAAATAAATTAGTCGTATTCTCCGCAGTACAGGCACTGCGTTCGGAAAAAGGCGGCTCGGTTACAATAGGAGAAAAAGTGTTTTCCGGGTTAGACAGTAAGATAACGATTGAAAACGGGGTGGTGGTTTTCCCGCTTTCTGAGTTGACCGTAAATGGAGTAGATATATTGACGGCGCCAGATAACACTGTTTCCTGCGGTGGCGGAAAGGCAATCTATGATCCCTCATCCAATACGCTGACGCTGGATAATGTACAGATTGTTTATCAACAATATGAAAACGATAATACCAAAGGTTCGATTCAATTTGACGGTGACCTGAATATCAATCTGATTGGTGAAAATTCTATCACTTCCGCCTGCGGCGGTATTTACAGCAAAAACGGGGGGACACTTACGATAACCGGCGATAAGCTGACTGTTGACAGTGTTTATTATGGAATTGCTAAACTATCTGGTGGAAATGTCACCATTGACGGAGCAAAACTGGATATTGATGTAGAAAAGAAGACACCTTTCTCAAGCAATGGACTTAAGGCGGAAGGCACGTTATCGATTGTAAATGGTGCTTATGTAGAATCTATTGGTGAAATAGATACACCTTGTGTGGGAAACAACAGTGTTGTAATTTCGGACAGCACCGTATATGCGCATTCTGAATCGACAGATGGTGACAGTGCCATTGTATCTGACGGCAATATATCTATCAGTAATTCTACAGTTGATGCGAAAAGCTGCAACGCATACGGATCTCCAACGATAATTGCGGGCAATAATTTGATGGGCAGTAATGGCGATATTTGTATCTCAGATAACAGTATGGTGACAATCTACTCTGATAAGGGAAATGCAGCTTACACGATGCTGGGGAGTATCGTAATCAGGGATTCAGAAGTGAAAGCGGATGCTTACAGTGTCGCTTTGGTTTCAACAAATGATATTACTATATCAAACGGCACTGTTTATGCCGGGTCGGAGGAAAGCTGGGGCATATGGGCAATGAAAGATCTGTTGCTTGAGGGCACGCCGGATGTAACTTCCATCGGCGGAATAGATGGAGATGACTCGTTTATCTTGATCCCGGCGGACGGACAACTGATTGATGTATGGATTGGTGACAGCGAAGATAATGCAACCCGATATGGAGGCGCGCCTCTGTCGGAGAAATCTTCCATAACAAAAAATGGACGGTATTTTCACAGCAAACTGCATATTCATACGTTTGATCAACAGGTGGTTTCTGATCATTACAAGGCAAGTGACGCAACCTGCACGGAACCGGCATTCTACTATAAATCCTGCATCTGCGGCGAGACCGGAACAGAAACCTTTACAGATGGTGCGCCTAATGGTCATGTGCTGACAAAGACAGAGGCAAAAGATCCCACTTGTACAGAAAAAGGCAACACTGAATACTGGGCCTGCGCGAACTGTAATAAGTATTTTAGTGATGAGAATGGTGTAGCAGAAATTTCTCTTTCCGATACAGTGATCGAAGAAATCGGACACAGTTTTGAAGGAGGAAGCTGTACCGTTTGCGGTACAGTAGATGCGGAATTCAAACCCGTTATTACGGCAGGTGCAAACGGAGTGTGGCAAAAGGGAAGTGAAGAAGGACTGCCCTTCACTTCTAATGCAGCGTTTGACACCTTTTTGGAAGTGCAGGTTGATGGGAAAAATATAGATGCAGTAAACTACGAGGTTAGAGAAGGAAGTACGATTGTCACCTTAAAAACTTCCTATCTGGAAACTCTTTCTGTCGGAAAACATACGCTTGGTATTGTTTCCGATACAGGGACAGCTGTAACAGAATTTACGATCAAGGCAGCTTCAGCCGTTCAAGGGGATAAACAGTCTCCACAGACCGGAGACAGCGGAAATACTGCCATCTGGATCTTCCTGATGCTGGCCGCTGGAGCAATCGCTGCCGGTACAGTCGTTTATAATAGAAAGAAAAAATACAGCAGATAATTTTAACATTGCTCCCTATGGAACTATATCTATAGGGAGCTTTTTTAGTATAACAAATATACTGGTAACATGTATATAAATAAGTTAAAGCAAATGACAGATAAATAATTGAATGATATAATAAGAATCAACAGTTTGCAGAAGTGACAGTGGGATACGGATATAGATTATGAAGATTACAGGAACAAAGTGTTACATACAGATTGAAGATGATAATGGAGATATTGCACGGTTTGACGGGGAAGCCTGCCTGGGAGTATTTTATGCAGATGCCGAACCTGTTCAGTGGATCAGGCATAAGGGTGAAGCTGCCGATAAGGACAGGATCGATCTGATCTACAGGGCAACCAGATATGGAAAGAACAATGATATAAAAATACTTTCTCTGTGGACGAAATAACCGGAATCGTCCGGAAAATTAAAATGGATTCCGGCTGGGAAAAAATTGATAAGATCAGAATTCATACAAAAAACAGACATATATCATTAAATCAGAGTATGACAGGGATCGAGGATATGGACGCGTATCTTATGCGTCATACAGATAAAGAAAAAATAATCACGAAGAAGAAGCGCTGACAGGAAAACAAAGCAGCGCAGGAAATAATAAATCTCTAAAGAAAGGAAATGCTTTAAAATGACCAGAGAAGAGTATGTGGAAAGAATGAATTCAGATGCTGAATGGGCTCCCGGCTGGGATGCGGTCGAGACAGAGTTTGGCCGGTTATATCCGGGGAAGGAACCTGCTCATTATGGTACAGAAATCCATGCGAGAGCTATATTTGGCGGGGATAATTATCTTGACGGTTATTCTGTCTATGATTCAGGAAAAGGTTATCAGCATATTGTCACATACGGAATGAGTGAACTTTATACTTCCGAAGAGGCTTTTGGAGGAGAATTCAGCAGATGGGGCTATGAAATGACCATAAAATTGAAGGAAGATAAGGCAGAAGACTGTCTTTGGGCGATCGATATGCTGTCTAATCTCGCACGGTATACATATACAACCGAAAGGTTCTTTGAAGCCGGGCAATGTGTGCCCGGAAACGGAACTCCTCTTCATGTGGGGACAGATTCATCGATAACGGCACTTATTACAGTAAATGATACTTCGGCACAGACACTTGATACACTGCATGGACGGGTTGAGTTTATCCAGCTTGTCGGAATAACCGAAGAGGAGCTTAATGCCATTAAAAAAGACCATGATAACATTTCTCTGCTGATAGAAAGAATGAGACAGGAGAATCCGGAGCTGATAACTGATATGAAGAGAAATAAATCTTATTTGTAGAATAGTGCAGGAGGCTTTTCGATGAATATTCCGAAAGTATTAAGTTCAGAAGAAGTTTATAAAGGCAAAATCATCTCCATCAGGAAGGATACACTGACGCGCGGGGATGGAAAGAATTTTATCAGGGAGACGGCGGTATCCAGTGATGCAGTTGCGGTCGTGGCAATGGATGAGCAGAGACGCATACTCATGATACGCCAGTACCGTCACCCAATGGGGCAGCCGGTCTGGGAAATTCCTGCGGGAAAGATGGATATTTGCGGAGAGAAGCCGGAAGAGACGGCAATCCGTGAACTGCAGGAGGAAACAGATACAACAGCCGAAGACATTACACTACTGACTATATTTTATAATTCGGCAGGATGGACAAATGAAAAAACTTATGTTTATCTGGCAAAAAATCTGAAAGAAGTTCCAGAATTCAAAAGAGAAAATGAGGAAGCAGATATTGAAAAGAAATGGATTGCTTTGGATGACGCATATGAACTTGTCCGGACAGGAGAACTGGCTGATGCAAAGACTGTGATCGGGATATTGCTTGCATTTGAATCAGAAAGATTATGATGTAATACTGCTGTTAAACAAAGAAGAAAGGCTGAAGCGGCAAATAAGCAGGGAGGAGATTGCGAGTGATGGTCAGAAGACACGAGATAGGTTTGGAAGAAATTAAAGGGATAAGAATCGGACAAGCTGAAAATACAGATGCAGGAACCGGATGTACGGTGTTTTTATCAGATCAGGGGATGACGGCTGGTCTGGATGTCAGAGGCGGAGGACCGGCCTCTCGTGAATCGGAACTTTTAAATCCCCTTGCTGCCGCACAGGTTATCCATGGGATCGTGCTGGCCGGAGGAAGCGCATTCGGTCTCAATGCTGCTGACGGAGTGATGCAGTATCTTGAGGAAAGAGGGATTGGTTTTGACGTTGGTCTGCCGATAAAGGTTCCGCTCGTCTGTCAGTCTGATCTGTTTGACCTTACAGTAGGAGATCCTTGTGTACGCCCTGATAAGGAGATGGGATATGCGGCATGCGTGAATTCAGAAAATGGAGGAAACTACCGGAATGGAAACTATGGAGCGGGATGCGGCGCCACGGTAGGCAAATTTGCAGGAATGGGATACTGTATGAAATCGGGGATCGGAAGCTGTGCCGTGCAGATCGGCGAACTGCAGATCGCAGCAGTTGTGGCCGTAAATGCGCTGGGCGATATTTTTGACTGGAAGACCGGGGATAAGATTGCCGGCTTACTTGCGGAGGATGGGAGAAGCTTTCGCGATACTTCTGAGCTGATGTGTGCAGATACAAGAGCGGTGGATAATAAATTTACGGGGAATACAACGATCGGAGTTGTTATTACGAATGCAGCGTTTGATAAGACGCGCCTGTGCAAGATAGCGGGTATGGCACACGACGGATATGCCCGTTCCATTCGGCCTGTGCATACATTGGCAGACGGAGACAGTATCTATGCGGTATCGGTAGGAAATGTCACTGCAGATATGGATCTGACAGGAACGATGGCGGCAGAAGTGATGAGTGAAGCCATCACCCGCGCGGTGAGAAGCGCGAAGAGTGCCTATGGATTTCCGGCAGCAGAAGATCTGAAAAAACAGGTATGAAAAGAAACAGAAAGCCGGGGATGCTGATCAGGCGGCTGGATCACAGATTAAGGGAGGTAAGCATTTATGCAGTATGAATGTAAAATAACAGTGTTGGAGACAAAAGTATTTGCGGATTATCAGGAAAAATATCTTGCCGATCCTAAGTCGGGGCCATGTCCCTGTTTCAAGGCAGGAGATACGTTCCTCCTAAAAAGGACCAGCGAACAGGACGATTTCTATCATTTGATGAATGGAAAATTCTGCGGTGAGGCATGGGATGCGATCAGCAGGTATGTATATACCGCGCTGCAGGGCGGCTCCATCATGCGCAATTGGACAAATGACGACAGAATGATGATCGCATGTTGTAATGACGGTACAAGGCCTGTGATCTTCAAGATTGAAAGAATTGATATCCCGGAAACAGAAGAAGAAAAGGAATGGCTTGAAAAACAGAATTTTAAAAACAGCGCAGATGATGCTTATACAGGATAATAAGATTCAGGATAATGCGGATCTGTTGTGATGACTGTCAAGATAACAGGCAGACCGTGGAGTGTACACTTACGCACGGTCGCCTAATGCTTTATAGATGATTTTTTTAAAGACAGTAAGACCGTCCCATATCCAGCGGTTATTGTCTACGTCTGATTCTCCGCAGTCTATGATCTCTGTGTGCGCATGAACTTTTTTCATCAGTCCGAGCACGGCTTCTGACAGGGCGGCGGGGAGATGTAACTCTGCGGAGGATACTGTTTCCGAAAACGTATCCGCATATGTATGAGCCAGTATTTCAATTGCCAGTGAATCCTTACTGATTTTCAGTTCGGATTTCTGGCGTTTTTTATATTCTTTCAATATATGGGCGCTGAGCTCGACAGCTCCGTTTCCCGGTTCATCAAGATAATTTTTCAGCGCCTCGCCGCAGGTAATCTGAACAAGTTTGTCGAAATAGTTTATAGTAATCTTATCTAAGCTCTTATCATTATTTTTTTCTTCCGTATTGATCATGATACAGTTCTCCAAAAAAGATTTATTATAGAGTCCATTGTACTTCTGATACGGGTAAATAGCAAGTTGCCAGGAGAAAAATGTATCCGTTATATGTATAAAGATGATATAATAATGGCAGCGAACGAAAGATTAAAAGAAGAGGGGAACATGATGCATTTTCAGAATATATTAGACGTTATTGAGTAAATGAATCCGCAGGAGTATTAAATGGAATCAATAATAGAAAGATCAAGGGGGATTGGATATGAACTATTACGACAGTGAACTTCAGCGTCTTCAGCAGGAAATCATGGAAAAGCAGAGGACAGATGCAAAATTATCTGATCTGCTCCTGCAGCAATCGGACCTGGAGAAAAGAACAGAAGAACTTCAAAAGACTATGCAGAAAGAGCAGGGAGATGTAAATCGTCTGAACAGCAGGAGCATTACTGCATTTTTCTACAGGACAACCGGAAAAATGGATGAGAAGCTGACGAAAGAAGAAGCGGAAGCATACGCAGCGGCAGTGAAATATAAGGCGGCAGAAAGTGAACTCCGGACAGTGAATGAGGAGATAGAATACTGCCAGAAACGGATTCTTGAACTGCAGGATTGCGAGAAGCAATATGAAAAGATCTTGGGAGAAAAGACAGCGCAGATCAAACAGTCCGGCAATCCGGAGGCGGAAAGGATCCTGCAGATAGAAGAGGAACTGGCATTTCACGGGAACCAGCAAAGAGAAATCAAGGAAGCCATAAATGCAGGTAACTGTGCATTACGTATCGCGGAAAAGATTCTTGAAGATTTGAACAGTGCAAAGAAATGGAGTACAGTCGATCTGCTGGGCGGCGATCTTATAGCTGATATGGCTAAACATGACAAAATCAACAAGGTGCAGGACAGGATACAGGATCTCCAGAACGCGCTGCGGGGATTCCGTACGAAACTCGCCGATGTTACGGAGAGAATATCCGGAGACCTATATGTGGAAATTGGGGATTTCCTGCATTTTGCTGACTACTTTTTTGACGGACTGTTCGCAGACTGGATGGTATATGACAGGATCAACGATTCATGGAACAGAACACATCAGACTTGTGAACAGATCCAACGGGTTCTTGAGCAGTTGGGGCGAATGGAAGAAGAAATTTGCAATAAGCAGGAGAGTCTGAAAAAAGAGCTGGAACAGACCGTACTAAATTCTTAATACATAAAGTGAGGTTCAATAAGAGAATGGGGGATGGATATGAAAGCAGTTGTATATGAGGGAAACGGACAGATTGTTCTTACGGATCGTCCCATGCCGGAGATACTTGACGAAAGGGATGCAATCGTGCAGGTAACCCTCACGACGATCTGCTCGAGTGACATACATATTAAACACGGCGCTGTACCCAGAGCAGTGCCGGGAACGATACTGGGGCATGAGTTTGTCGGCAGAGTTGTTAAGGCGGGGAGTGCGGTAAAGAAAGTAAAGCCTGGCGACCGCGTGGCAGTGAATGTGGAGACGTTCTGCGGGGAGTGTTTCTTCTGTAAAAGAGGTTATGTAAATAACTGTACGGATGAGCATGGGGGATGGGCTCTTGGATGCCGTATTGACGGAGGACAGGCCGAATATGCAAGGATACCGTTCGCGGACAACGGCCTGACTGTCATACCTGATAACGTAACGGACGAGCAGGCACTTTTTAACGGCGATATACTTTCTACCGGATATTGGGCGGCTAAGATCGGAGAGATCAGGCCCGCAGATACAGCAGCGGTGATCGGAGCGGGACCAACAGGGCTGTGCACGATGCTGTGTGCCCGTCTGTATACTCCTGCAAAGATTATTGCTGTAGATACAGATGAATACAGACTGAAGCTGGCGAAGGAAAAAGGTCTGGCAGATATCACCCTTGTCCCTGGAAGAGACGATATAGAAGGCCGGATAAGAGAGCTTACAGACGGAAGAGGTGCTGACACTGTATTTGAAGTCGCAGGCGGGAAAGATACATTCCAGACAGCGTGGAAGATCGCAAGACCTAATGCAGTCGTTGTGATCGTGGCGATGTATGAGGAAGCACAGACACTTCCACTACCGGATATGTACGGTAAGAACCTCGTGTTCAAGACCGGCGGAGTGGACGGCAGTTATTGTCAGGAGATCATGGATCTGACCGCATGCGGGAAACTTGATGCAGGTTTTCTCATTACCCACCGCTGCGGACTGGATGAGATCATGGAAGCGTATGAGGTGTTTGAGAATAAGAAAGATCATGTCATTAAATATGCGGTGGCTCCGTGAACAGCCTCTGATTTGATCTGATGACTCTGTGCGGATATATATATTTTGTAAATATAAAAAAGGAAAGATGCTTTATGGAACGATTGAAAATCGCTTTACTGCAGATTTCACCCTGTGGTTCGTTGGAAAAAAATCTTGAAAAGGGAATACAGTCCTGCAGGCAGGCGAAGAAACAGGGTGCGGATATTGCTTTATTCCCGGAAATGTGGAGCAATGGATATGCCATACATGAGCGGCCGGCAGAGGAATGGAGAAAAGAAGCGATACCGGCCGATAGCGATTTTGTCAATAATTTCAGCAGACTTGCAGGTGAACTTGATATGGCGATCGGTATTACCCTGCTTGAGAAATATGGGGACGGTGTCCGCAATACACTGGTGCTTTTTGACCGGTTAGGGGAGCGGAAGCTGACATATGCGAAAGTGCATACATGCGATTTCAGTGTGGAGAGAAATCTGACGCCGGGAGAAGCGTTCTATGTTACTGAGCTTGATACGGCGTGTGGTATCGTAAAAGCCGGCGCAATGATCTGCTATGACCGGGAGTTCCCTGAGAGCGCCCGGATTCTGATGCTTAAGGGAGCAGAACTGATCCTTGTACCCAATGCCTGCCCAATGGAGATAAACAGGCTCTGCCAGCTTCGGGCAAGAGCGTACGAGAATATGCTTGCAGTTGCCACCTGCAACTATCCGGAGAGTGTTCCGGACTGTAACGGAAGATCTACAGTTTTTGACGGTGTAGCATATCTTCCGGATGAAGAAGATTCACGAGATATGTGTATCCTGGATGCAGGCGTCGAAGAGGGAATCTATATTGCAGAACTTGATCTTGAGCAGCTGCGGGAGTACCGTAAAAACGAAGTGCACGGCAATACATACCGTCATCCGCTGAAATACGGGGTGCTGACAAAAACAGGAGTGGAAGAGCCGTTTATCAGGGAAGATTGCCGACGATAAATTAATGTTTGATTAAGATGCAACAAATCTGTCCGAGTGACACTCTTATAAACAGAGAGAGGAGAGAGTGCCAATGAAGAGACACAGAAGACTGGTATGGGCATCCGCCTCACATTTTATGATTGATTTTATCTGTGCGTGGATGATCATAAACAGAATTCCCGGAAGCGAAGCATGGTTTGTGAAAATGCTGATATATAATTTTCTGGCTTTTGCAGGCCAGCTTCCGGCGGGAATTATTCTTGACCGTCTTGCATCCGAATGGGAAAAAGCGACAAGTGCAGCGGCTTCTGCAGGATGCCTGTTATGCCTTGCCGCCTTTGCCTCGGGAGCGGATTCCCATACATTGGTGATAACCGCGGGTATCGGGAATGCACTGTTTCATGTGGGAAGCGGAGCCGGGATCCTCAAGCTGTATAGAGGGAGAGCCGCGGAGCCGGGGATATTTGTATCAACCGGAGCGTTCGGGATCTATGCAGGCTCTGTAATTCCCATGATAGACCGGCTCTACGTTCCGGCCGGCGTGATTTTATCAGCTCTGCTCGCGTATTCAATAATACTGATATTGTCAGAGAAAGAAAAACCTCCTGCAGACAGATCAGAATACCATGGCAATGTGCGTGTAAGAAAGAAGTTTTCATTATCAGCCGTTCAGGAGGCGATATCTGTGACCTGTCTGATTCTTGTAGCAGCTTTCCGCTCCTTTGAAGGTTCTGTATTTGCCTTTCCCTGGAACAGCAGTATCTATACGGGAATTGCGCTGACAGGAGCTGTATTTCTCGGGAAAATGCTGGGTGGTATGTCCTCTGACCGTTTTGGCGGCTGTAGAACAGCAGCAGTATCTCTTGCGGTTTCCGCATTGCTTCTCGGAATGTCGGACCGGATGGGTGCAGGTCTTGCGGGTGTTCTCCTTTTTAATATGACAATGCCGGTTACCCTGAGCACACTGTATCGGAAATTCCCGGAATATCCGGCAGCATCATTCGGTATCCTGACTTTCGCGCTGTATCTCGGAGTGCTGCCTGTATTTGCAGGAGTACCGGAATGGATGCGTTCGCCCGCGTCTTATACAATCCTGACAGTGATTTCTCTGGTCCTGATCACGGTGGGGCTTTGTTTTCCATTACGAAGAAAAATAAACCAGCTGTATACACGAAACAGGAGGGAAATGCCATGATCCGTTTATTCACTTTATTTATCTTGTCATGGATACTGACAGTCGTGGTTGAAGGCGGGGCGGCCAGACTTTTCTTCAGTATAGAAAAAAAAGAGCAGATACTTCTCCTTCTCGTCAATACTGTCACAAATCCTTTAGCCGTCCTTCTCAGCCTGATGCTTCCTGCTTACACCCGGATTCCGTTTAACGCGGCAGTATTGGCTGCAGAGGCGCTTGTTTTTATTTCAGAGGGGTTCTTGTTCCGGAAATGTATGATATGGCAGGAAAAAGAGTACGGCCCATGGAAAATTGCGCTTGTTCTGAATGCGATTTCATTTGGCACAGGGTTAGTTATATCGATGCTGCTGTAAAAAGGAGGAAAGGTTATGAGGAAAGTACATGACGGAAAAAGAAAAGTGATTTTGAAAATGGTAATGTTTGTCTGCATTGCTGTATTTGTCCTGGTGCATCCGCTTTCGGCATCGGCGGACGTTATTTTTGAGCCGGAAAATAATTTCTACGAAAGACATAGTGACGAGTGCTCGTATTTTGATCGATCTTGCCTTGCGGGAGCGGATACATATCTGTGGGATGCTCCGAATCTTGTTACAGGTAATCAGAGGGCACAGGAGGGGGAGAAGATCTATATTTCTTTTGTCTATACTGACAAAGATGGAATTGAGTGGGGACTGGCAGAATCCTTGGATAAATGGATTCTTATGGCGGATCTGTATCTGGAATACGGAACTCCGGAATTTATGGAGGAACATTCCGATGAAATATATGAAGATGAGCCGTATCTGCTTTCCTACGGAACAGAATTTGTATCATGGTCTTATCCGGAATCCGGCGTTATAGACCGGCCTGATGCCTCTGTAACGGACGATTATGAAATTACGACATTCTATAAGGATCCCGATGGACGTCTGTGGGGATATAGGGCGTATATGCACGGCACGAGAGATATCTGGATATGTCTTTCAGATATGGAAGATACCGGCATTCCGCAGAGAGTTGAGCATGAACTGATCCCTGCGCAGGAAGTTGATGCATCACAGATTGCCGATGTAAAAGAAAGCGGACGGTTTTCTGTAGTCTTTCTGGTCATTCCGGTTATCATCATTGCCGGAACAGCAGGAATTTTGATCTGGTGGTTCTGGATAAGACAAAAAAGATATAGAGAGGTCAGCAGATGATATATTTAGAATATTTTACTTTTCCTGACAGCGACAGGGAATTTGACTTTTTTGTAAATCAGAAAAGGACGTGTTATGATTCTTTTTATCCTTTTCAGATCCTTTCAGGGCACCACCTTCGCAGGATCGATTTTGAGCCGGTTACGATCCTGTATGGAGGAAACGGATCAGGGAAAACGACGGTTCTGAATGTGATCGGAGAAAAACTTCAGCTTGCGAGGGACAGTGTATTTAATAAGTCCAATTTTTTTCAGGACTATCTGGAACTCTGCGACTATCAACTGAAAGGGCGGCTTCCTGTGAACAGCCGCGTTATTACAAGCGACGATGTTTTTGACTATATGCTGAATATCCGCAGTATGAATGAGGGAATAGACAGGAAGAAGGAATCGCTCTTCGAGGATTATCTGGATGCGAAGTATGCAGACTTTCAGATGCGTTCCCTGGATGATTACGAAAGATTGAAAAAGGTCACGAAAGCAAGACGCCTGACGCAGTCCAGGTATGTCAGGTCAGAGCTGATGGATAATATCAGGGAATATTCCAACGGAGAAAGTGCATTTATTTACTTTTCGGAAAAGATTACTGAAAACGGGCTGTTTCTGCTGGATGAGCCGGAGAACAGCCTGTCTCCTGCAAGGCAGCAGGAGCTTGTAAAGTTCCTGGAAGATTCGGCAAGGTTTTTTGGCTGTCAGTTTGTGATCTCTACGCATTCACCGTTTCTCCTGGCTATGAGAGGTGCAAAGATCTATGATCTGGATGAAGACCCGGCGGATGTGAAAAGATGGACAGAATTGGAAAATGTAAGGGCGTACTATACATTTTTCCGGGATCATTGTGATGAATTTACGGATTGATGTATAAGAAGCTATGCATGCGCTGGGGATCACGCCACATTTCAACGGTTTTTTTATTTCTTCCGAACATGAATGTAAAAAAAACGGATGTACTTTTTTTTGATAAGTTACAGCTTTATTGTAATTTCCGGCGGCACTGTGTATAATAGAATGAGCAAAAACAGAATGCGCTCTTTTTCAAAAGATTTGTTCTTTTTGGAAAAGGGCGCTTCAGCAGAAAGAAGGAAAGATCATGACAAGTACAATATCAAGGGATGAAGCGCTTAAATTACTCAGAAAAAATAATAAAGAGCCGTTTCATATCCAGCACGGGATCACAGTTGAGAAGACCATGCGATGGTTTGCCAGGGAACTTGGATATAGCGACGAGGAAGACTACTGGGGGATTACCGGACTTCTGCACGATATCGATTTTGAAATGTACCCCGGGGAGCACTGCAGGAAAGCCCCGGAGCTTTTAATGGAGGCCGGAGTGGGAGAGGATATGATCCGCTCAGTCTGTTCTCACGGATACGGGATCTGCAGCGATGTGAAACCGGAACACGAGATGGAGAAGGTACTCTTTGCCGTGGATGAGCTGACCGGGCTGATCTGGGCCGCGGCTCTTATGCGCCCGTCGAAGAGCGTGTCGGATATGGAAGTTTCCAGTGTGAAGAAAAAATTTAAAGATAAACGATTCGCAGCCGGATGCTCCAGAGACATCATCTGCAGCGGCGCGGAGAATCTTGGCTGGGAACTGAATGATCTCTTCGACAAAACTCTGAGAGCCATGCAGTCCTGTGAGTCTGAGATTGGTAAAGAGATGGATGAGATTGAAGAATGATAAATGACGAGAGGAGAGAGCGGTTATGGATAAAGTTGTATTAGGGAAGACCGGACTTGAAGTTAATAAAAACGGATTCGGGGCGCTTCCGATCCAGAGGGTAACGAAGAAAGAAGCGGTATATCTTCTGCAGAAAGCATTTTACAACGGTATCAATTACTTCGATACGGCGCGGGCCTATTCCGACAGTGAAGAGAAGATGGGAGCTGCCTTTGAGTATACAAGGGATAAGATCATCATCAGTACAAAGTCACAGGCACAGAACGGAGAGGAAATGCGCAGGCACCTGGAAGAAAGCCTGAAAAATCTCCGGACGGATTACATAGACATCTATCAGTTCCACAATCCGGCATTCTGCCCGAAGCCGGGAGACGGAACCGGACTTTATGAAGCAGCACTGAAAGCGCAGGAGGAAGGAAAGATCCGGCATATCGGCATCACGAATCACCGGATCGCTGTTGCAAAAGAAGCAATTGAATCCGGACTGTACGAGACGATGCAGTTTCCTTTTTCTTATCTGGCGGCGGAACAGGATCTCAAGATTGTTGAAATGTGCCGAAAGGAAAATATGGGATTCATTGCCATGAAAGGACTGGCGGGCGGGCTGATCAACGATTCAGTATGCGCTTATGCATATATGAACCAGCCGCAGTTTTCACATGTGGCACCGATATGGGGGATACAGCGGGAAACTGAACTTGACGAGTTCCTTTCCTACCAGGACTGTCCGCCGGAGCTTTCCGGGGAGCTGCAGGATAAGATCGCAAAGGACAAAGAACAGCTGACCGGTGACTTCTGCCGCGGATGCGGATACTGTATGCCGTGCCCGGCGGGAATCGAGATCAACAACTGTGCCAGAATGAGTCTGATGCTGAGGCGTGCCCCCAGCGAAGCGTGGCTTACTAAAGAGTGGCAGGAGAAAATGAAAAAAATCGAAGGATGCCTGCACTGCGGACAGTGCATGAAGAAATGTCCGTACGGACTCAACACACCGGAACTTCTGGCAAAAAATTACGAAGATTACAAAACATTTCTGTAATAATACAGGAAAACAGACGCAGACGGGAGGATATAAAAATGGCATTTAAAGAAACAGATATTTCATCATTAAAGTTCAATCCCTTTGACAAGATCAGTAAACAGTGGATGCTCGTCACCGCTGGAAATGGAGATTCATGCAATACCATGACAGCCAGCTGGGGCGGAGTAGGTATCATGTGGGGAAAACCTGTGGCAACAGTTTACATACGTCCGCAGAGGTATACAAAAGAGTTCATTGATAAAAACGGGTACTTTACTCTGTCATTTCTTCCTGAGGAATACCGCAGATCATTAAATGTATGTGGTTCCGTATCGGGCAGAAATGTTGAGGATAAATGGCAGGAAGCAGGCCTGAATCCGTTTGAGATCGACGGTACGGCCGCAGTGGAAGAGGCAGAAGAAATCTTCGTGTGCAGAAAACTCTATGCCCAGGAGATGCTTCCGGAATGTTTTATCGACGGAGAGTGCGACACGAAATGGTATCCGGAGAAGGATTATCATATGATGTATATTGCAGAGATCGTAAAAGTCCTGGAAAAATAAAAAGAAGGATCATTTGCTGTGGGGAGCAGTGATGAAAAGGAGAAGCTTATGAAACGAAAGATCCGCCCTGCGGAAGAGGAAATCGGGAATATAGCATTTATCGTTCTTTTTGTAATTCTGTGGTATTCCGGGCTTCTGGGTACCATAGCGGCAGGAGGGATCCGCGTTACAGTACTTTTGTTCCTTGTTGCAGGTCTGCTCCCGGTGTATTCGGCAGTGACTATGGTGAGGAGAGCACTCTTTTACAGGAAACAGCGTGCAGATGCAATAGCATACGGACAGTCACAGCCCGGGCGCATCCAGGGAGTGGTAAGGCAGGATGTCCCGTATTATTCCGGCAAAAACAGGACTCTCAGATACCACAGATACTATTATCTTAAAGTGGATATCACAGATCCGGTCACAGGTGTGACCAATACGATCCAGAGTCAGGGATACCGAAAACCGATACATCGTTATCTTGCCTCGGAACAGGTGCGCGTCTATACAGACAGGAGCGGATGGAAGTATTATCTCGAGGACTTCAGGTTCAAGGAGCGCATGAGTGATCCGGGGATATTTGACGGCAGGCCTCTTGAATTTGAAGAGACAGCAGCGGGGAGCGGGCGTGTCGTCCAGATCATATTTATTATAGTGTTCATACTCATTCTTATAAGTATGTTCATGGAAGTCCAGCTAAGAAATGTCAAGAGGTGATATGAAAAAAGTTAAAATTTTTACAGTAGCGAAAAAAGGGTAACTTTAACAGACCATTCCGATATATTGGATTGGTCGCAAACTAAATATTGAGAATGCCGTGCTGATTATGCGGCTTTCCGTAT
>DWWO01000147.1 GCA_019119675.1 Candidatus Mediterraneibacter faecipullorum
TGTCTCTTCCCATAGGTCCTTTCGGGAGCATTCCTTTAACAGCAAGCTCGATCACTTTCTCCGGTTTCTTAGCCATCATCTCTGCAAGTGTTGTCTCTTTCATTCCACCTACATAATCGGAGTGGTTGTAGTAGATCTTCTGCTGAAGTTTCTTACCTGTTACTTTTACTTTCTCAGCGTTTACAACGATCACATAATCGCCTGTATCGATATGCGGTGTGTACTCCGGTTTGTTCTTTCCTCTGAGGACTTTAGCAACCTCAGATGCAAGACGTCCGAGTGTACATCCTTCAGCATCAACCACATACCATTTTCTTTCAATCTTGTCAGGGTTAGCCATATAAGTTTTCATGGGTGTTCCTCCTATAAAATCATCAGATAACGTTTGCTTGTGCAGCTTATATATTTGAAATCAGCATACTCCGGGGCTATGGCGCATACTGTTTCTCCTTTAGTCATGCTGTAATATTATAGTCCCCAGCTTTCCTCCTGTCAAGAATTTTTTCACTTTCTTCTCCTTCTTCTCTTAATATCTTTCTTCTCTTAATAATATTTCATTTTCTTCTCTTGATAATGATCACGACCAGCGCAATAACTGCTGCCGCAGCTATGGCTGTGACAACTCCCCAGATCAGAACAGAATTGTCATCTCCCGTCTGTGGATTGAGAGTCCGGGTTCCGGAAGATGATGTCAGTGATACGCTGTCCGGATATTTCTTTGTGAGCTCCAGCTTCTCAACCTTGGAGGTCATTTCCAGTGAAGCCGGAAGTTGCGGCTGTACTTTCTTTTCCATTACTACATAAATACCTGAATGGTCTGTCTCAAATACAGCTTTACCATTATTATATGTAAAAGAAAGTTCTGTCCTCACCGGAGTTTCTCCGTCCATGCTGATCTCGCTGACCACAACTCTGTCAGTGTCATAGCCTGACGGCATGTCCAGCGATACCTCTACCGGACTGTCCGGCTGTACCGGCTGCTGAGTTACAGGGTCAATAACTGCCACAGTATAAATCTGGAACTGATCCGAACTAAGTGACAGAAACTGACTCAGGCTGGAATAAAGCTCATTTGAGCTGTCCATCAAAATCGGGAAAGCCATCGGGTCCCGTGTGATCTCCGGTATTCCACCAGGCCATGTACCTTCCTGCCCGCTTCCTGTCTGCTGTCCATCTTCTTTTGCATCCTCGTTTTGCTGCCCATTTTCTTTTGCATCCTCGCTCTGCTGCCCGTCATTCTGATCGTCATCTGACGGATCCGACTTATCATCCGTCCCGGAAGTTTCTTTTTCTGCGCCTGTATCCTGAACATCCGTGGTCTGGATCGCATTGTCACTGCCGGCGGCATCATCAGCTTGTGGGGAGTCTGTATCTTCCTCTGTTTCAAATTCTGATCCCGAATCAGTATCCCCGCTCTGCACGCTGATTTTAGTATCGTCCTGTTCACTCTGCTCCTGTGCCCGCGCCTGTCCCGGCATCATCGCTGATATCAGCATTGCGGACAAAAGCAAAACTGTCATTTTCTTCATGATCATACTCCATTTTCTCATGCCAGTCCCTCCATATATTAAATGCAAAAAATCGAACATCAATCTTTACTTTTAGTATATCTTCCGGGCATTACGGTGTCAATTTGCGATTTCATTTCACTTCTATTTCCTATAAGGATATGCTATAATAATTGAGTTATAAGCAGGCCGGACCGGTCATACTATTCCAGCCTGTAAAATTCTACAGAAAACGTAAACCAGCAGTAAAGGAAGGTGCTAATCTATGTGGGCTTACAATGAAACTTTTTACCAGATATATCCTATCGGATTCTGCGGCGCTCCCGTACACAATGACGGCGTCACAGCGCACCGCATCTTAAAGATCGGCGAATGGGCAGGATATCTGCAGGAGCTGGGAATCGGATCCATCATTTTAAATCCGATTTTTGAATCTGACAATCACGGCTACGATACGAGAGATTTTACAAAGATCGACTGCCGTCTTGGCACGAACGACGACTTCAAAAAGGTCTGTCAGACGCTTCATGATCACAATGTAAAAATCATGCTCGACGGCGTGTTCAATCATGTAGGAAGAGGTTTCTGGGCATTTAAGGATGTTCAGGAAAAGAAATGGGATTCTCCGTACAAAGACTGGTTCTGTATCAATTTTGACGGAAATAGCGGCTACAATGACGGATTCTGGTACGAGGGATGGGAAGGACATTACGAGCTGGTCAAGCTGAACCTTCAGAATCCGGCAGTTGTCGACTATCTGCTCGACTGTGTGAAAATGTGGATCGAGGAATTCGGGATCGACGGGCTCAGGCTGGATGTTGCTTACAGTCTGGATCACAATTTCATGAAGAGGCTCCGTCATTTCTGCGAAGAACTCAAACCGGGCTTTGCGCTGATCGGTGAAGTACTCTTTGGAGATTATAATCTGATCGTAAATGACGAGATGCTGCACAGCTGTACAAACTACGAATGTTACAAGGGGATCTACTCCAGTTTTAACAGCATGAACATGTTTGAGATCGCACATTCGCTGAACCGGCAGTACGGTCCGGAACAGTGGTGTATCTATAGAGGAAAGCATCTCATGACCTTCGTAGACAATCATGACGTGTCAAGACTTGCTACAATCCTGACAAACAAGAACCACATTTCACTCGCGTATGGCCTTCTGTTCGGAATGCCTGGTATTCCGTGCATCTATTACGGAAGTGAGTGGGGTGAGGAAGGGGCAAAAGCTCCGGATAACGATTATGCGCTCCGCCCGTGCTTTGAGGAACCGAAGCCGAACGAGCTGACTGCATTTATTAAAGCACTGATCGCTCTGCGCAGAGAGAGCGACGCGCTCTGCAACGGAACGTATCACAACGTAGTGATCACGAACCACCAGCTTGTCTTTGAACGCAGGACAGACAGCGAGCGGGTCCTTGTGGCGATCAACGCGTCTGACTCTGAATACACGGCCGGCAGCCACGAGCTGAACGGCACGTTCAGCCGGATTCTGACATACCCGGGTGAATTTGAAGCACTTGCGTCAGAAGAAGCTGCTATCGAAGATGCTGAGGATAAGGATACCTGCAGTGCGGCAGATGATCTTCCTGCAGACAGCGCAGCGGATACTTCCGAAAGTCAGGAAGCAGCCGCTGCTGATATCGTCACATTGAATGGGCAGATCACAATGCCCGCTTACAGTGTACAGTATTTAAAAATGCAGTAAACATGCGGTTTTCTATTATCTGCAGATCCGGCTATCCTCCACAGATCTGATCTGCTATGATCTGCTGACCTGTCTGGTCCGGATGGAGTCCGTCCGGCTGGACATGGTCGCAGACCTCTGAGCTGAATATATCCGCCACCTGATATCCGTACTTTTCCGCATATTTTTCTATAATCTGATTCATATTCCGGATCACGTTTTCAACTCCGCGGTCCATCGTGGATGGAATATTCAGATTGGCCACCGGATTATATATATTAGTAACTATGATCCATGCATTCTCTTTTTTCAGACTTCCGATCCGGTTCATCATCTCTATCCAGTTTGCCTCAAACATCTGATAATCCCACTCTTCCAGCGTTTCTATGATCTTAAGGACGAGAAACGGATTACCGGTCACTGATTCACGCAGCACTTTCAGTGCTTCACCCGCGCTCCTGAATTCCGTATCCGTATCAAGAATCTCCTGCACGGCGCTCTTACACTCATTGAGAAGATCATTAGAGCCGACCGTAATAAATATAATATCTGATCTGCTTATACTGTCGCAGACTTCCGCATCAGTCAGTATCTTGTCATTCATCCCCGCCGAATCGAGTCCGTTTCTGGCGTAGTTTGTAATCTCATACTGAAATTCTTCCTCTGCAGCCATCTGCCGCATCGCAAGACTGCTGTACGGTTCAATGGCGGCACTTTCGTCGCCGGAGTAGCCTTTCGCTATACTGTCTCCCAGCACGGTGACATACACATCCTGCCGGCCCGCCAGAAAAGACGCCGTCACGCTTTCGGTCGTACCGGTTTCTTCCGCCTGTGTCTCTTCATCGGCAGCCGTTTCATCCGGCACAGTCACATAAGTCGTGACCGCCGTTACCGCAAGCAGACCGGTCAGCAGGAATACTGCTGCCGTCCGAATTATCTTCCTGAGCATCCAATCACTTCCTTCTCACTTATAATACCCACGATGCACTGCTTCCATGCTCATTTTTTGTAACTTTAAGTTTCCAGTCGATCTGCTCCTTCAGCTCATTGACATGGGAGATGATTCCGACAAGCCCTTTCTCTCCCGCCAGTTCTTTTAATATCTGGATTGCACGCTCACGGGCAGCGTCATCCAGAGAGCCGAAGCCCTCATCCACAAACATTGTCTCCAGACTCACGGCTCCTGCCGTATTCTGTACGATATCCGCAAGCCCCAGGGCCATGGAGAGCGCAGCCATAAAAGACTCGCCGCCAGACAGGGATTTCACATCACGGACGGAATCTGTTACCAGGTCATATACATCCAGATCCAGCCCTGCCTGTCCCTGACTGCTCAGGGCGCTGATCTCCCTGCACTGAAGGATAAATTCATTGGATGTCATGCGGGCAAGCCTCTTGTTTGCTGCCCGGATGATCTGCCGGAAATATTTTCTCTGGACATATGTCTCAAAATCCAGTTTCACACTGCCACTTAAGTTTCCATTTGCCGTACGGCTTAAGTTTCCGATCATCTCATACTTCTGCCGCAGTTCTTCTTCTGAAGCAAAATATTTTTTCAGCTGTTCGTAAGCGTTTTTGTTTGTCATATTTTTCCCGTGCAGGTCCAGGATCTCTTCCCGCTTCTTTTTAAGCGCCAATGTGATCTCCTGCTGCCGCTGCCGGTCAGCTTCTATATCTTCCCTTTTTCTGCCTTCAGTCTGGGTCTTCAATGTCTCAACCTGTGTCCGGCACTGGAGCACGTTTTTTTCATACTCCTTTACCCGCCGGTCTTTTTCCTGCCAGTCCCCGATCCACTGTTTCGCGTCCCGGTACTCGTCCTGGTCTTTAAATTTCTGCCTTCGGATTTCTTCGCGGAATGCTTCCTGCTCCTCTCCGAACCGCTTCTCAAGCCTTGCTTTCTGCGTTTTCAGACTCTCCAGGAGTCCGGACCGCCGTCTCATTTCTTCCACACATTTCCGGTAATGCTCCTGCGCCTGTTTTGCTCTTTCTTTTTCATCTTTCAGCTGCTGTTCCAGATTATTGAGCTGTGCTTTCGCCTCTTCCTCTGCAGGTGGATTTTCTCCCAGGGCTGCCTCCCCTGCTGCCAGATCAGCGCGCACGCTCTGATAGGTCTCCTGGATCCGGGAGCGCTTCTGCTCCGCCTGATCGCGCAGTTTTTTTGCCTGTTCTACCTCATCCTGATCCGGTACATGTTCTGATAGTTCCGCCTTTTCCGGATGATGAGTAGAACCGCATACCGGGCAGGGCATTCCCTCTTCCAGATCTTTCGCCATAAGACCTGCCTGCCCTTCGAAAAATCTCCGGTATCTGTCCTCGTATACTTCGGATGCCTTTCGGCATTCTTCCATACACTGCGCCATCTCGGCTGTCTTCTTGTCATATTCTTTTCTCAGTCTGCGCACATTTGCATACCTCGGCAGCATCTCCCTGAGGCGGAGGATCTTCTCCTGCATCCGGGGCTCCAGCTCATTCAATGCGGCCTCCAGACTCTCCGCCTTTTCTTTGAAATGCTCCTCATCCGCTCCATGTTCTTTCTGCCAGGTGAGCTGGGACTGTATTTCGGTTTCGGTATTTGCCTGCTCTTTCTTCGTCCGGAGTGCCTGCACTTCCAGGCTGCGGGCACGCTCCGCGCGTTCGCCTTTTGACGCCTGCTGTTTCATCTCCTCATAGACTTCTCTGTCGCGCTCCAGTACCTGCTCTGTCTCCCCGGCCCGGTCGAGCAGATCAAAGAGCCGGTTTGTCTCCTGCTTCTTCTCGATCAAAGCATGGAGTTCATCAGACTCTTTCTGAAGCTTTTCCTCTTCACCGGCGAGATCGCGGGCAAGATTTCTGCCATCTTTTATGATCTGCTTTAACACTGATCTGACTTCTTCTGCCGGAGGCATCTCTCTCTGCAGAAGTTCCTGCCAATCTTCCGGGGCGCTTTCCACAGCAGGTTCCGGAGTAACGAATACCGGAACTACCCGTTCCATCTCTCTTTGTATATCTGCTTCATTTTCTTTCAGCCTGATATACAAAGCTTTACTCTGCTCTTTCAGTTCCTCCTGCATCCGCCAGTATATCTGTGTCTGAAAGATCCTGGAAAAAATCTTTTTCCTTTCTTTAGACCCTGCATGCAGAAGCTTCAGGAAATCTCCCTGGGCGATCATGGCGATCTGGGTAAACTGTCCTGCATCCAGCCCTATGATCTCTTCTATCTTCTGGTCGGTCTCCCGCTTCTTTCCCTGAAATTCTTTCCCGTCCGGCAGAAAAAGGCTCACCTTGGCCGTCTCTTTCACCAGACGCACCGTACCGTCTGCATTTTTCCGTTTTCCGGCGCGCATATATTCCGGATTTCTCCGAATCGTATATTCCTCTCCACGGTAAGAAAACACATACTCCACATACGTATCCGTATCCCCGGCTGCGTACTGGCTGCGCATCATATTGCCATCGCGCGCTCCGCCGCTGGTCCTGTCATAGAGCGCATAAGTGATCGCATCAAATATAGTGGTCTTACCCGCCCCCGTATCGCCGGTGATCAGGAACAGGCCGCCCTGCACCTGCGTAAAATCTATCACTTCCGTTCCGGAATAAGATCCGAAGGCGGACATTGTAAGTCGGACTGGTCTCACCTTGCATCTCCTTTCGCTTTGTCAAATACCTGCTCTGTAAATTTTGTCTCTTCTTCAGACATCCCGCGCCCCTGCATCTCCCGGAAGAAGTCTGAAAACATCTGTACCGGATCTTCCATACGAAGTTCTTCTTCGCCGAACTCCAGCTTCTGTCTGGTCCTCTCATTGTCCATCCTCACTTCCAGGATATGGCTATATACCTTTTCCAGCTGCTCCTTCGGCTTATACGGGTCGATCTCGTCTGTCAGTGTAACGCTCACATAGTCTTCTCTATGCTCCGGCTCCGCCGCATTGATGATCGCGGAAAGTTCTCCCCGCAGTTTTCTCACATCCCGCAAAGGATGCAGCGGAAGTTTCTCTACTCTGACCGGAGTACCTTTATCACCCAGTTCTACCATATGGAGGGACTTCTCCTGCCCGGACTCGCTGACAGAATACTTCAGCAGCGTTCCGCAGTAACGTATATGCTCATATCCGACTTGCTGGGCGCCGTGGAGATGACCGAGGGCAGCATAATCGAAATCCTTCAGGACAGTAATATCCACATTGTCAATACCGCCCACACTCAGCACCTCCGAATCGCATGTTTCCGGAGTGACAGTCTCTCCCGTACCTGTATTTTTTCCTGTATAGAACTGGTGGGAGACCAGCACATTCCGTTCTGCCGGATCGATCTGCTCACGTTCTAACACCGTCCTGACCGCGTCAGTATAACTCTCCGGAAGTTCACCGCCGCATAATCCACGCACATATCCCGGCTTCAGGAACGGCAGCAGCCAGAAATGAACATTCCCGTATTCATCCTGCAGCGTGATCTTCCGCAGATGTTCATCCTCCGTTTCAGGCACCTTTCCGGCAATGTAAATGTGATGGCTCCCCAGCAGACGGCTCGCATAATCCAGCCGCCGGGCAGAGTCGTGGTTTCCTGAAATAATAAGGATCGGGACCGCAGGCTCTGTTTCCGAGAGCCGGGTGAGGAAATCATCAAACACCGTGACCGCCTCTCCCGATGGAACCGATTTATCATAAATATCTCCCGCAATAACAACTGCATCGGGATGGAGCTTTTTCACATAGGAAATAACCTCCCCGAGGATATATTCCTGATCCTCGCGGAGGTTATAATGATGCAGCTGTTTTCCGATATGAAGGTCTGATAAGTGAAAAAATCTCATGTCCGTACCTTTCTTTATGATTTTGGATTCTTCCAGATCCACAGTGCTGCTATGATGGCGATGATATAGAGAATGTTTACCATCACTGTCGGATTATCCCTCAGCAGGAACATAACAGCGATCACTGCAGCAAGGGAAACTGTGAGCTGAAATGCCGAAAGGATCCTTTTCTGCCTTGTTTCTTTCGCTTTCCGCACATCCTCTTCTTTCTTCTGTTCCATACGGAGATATTCCATCAGGTTTTCGTCGCCAATGTGAGTCAGTATCCACTCTTCTCTTGAAAACCCAGCCTGCATGCCCGCCTTTTGTGCTTCTTGATCCGTCTCCCCGGTCACAGCCTTTGCTTCTGCTTCCGTTGCCATTTCTACTTCCGTTCCTCCGGGCTGGGCAGCCGGTTCTGTTGGTTCCGCATCCGGAATATTCATTTCCTCTGTTGTCTTATTTTCTTCAGAAATCATACATTACTCCTCTTTTGTATCAAATGCCGGCTGCTCAAAAATGCAGCCCCGTCGTTTACAAAATCTATTATAGCAGAATCCGGCTGTTCAGGGCAAGGCTGGCCTGCCGTATCACAGCTACAGGCAGACCATAGTCGGCTCATGCTCCATGGCCGGAATCACTTTTTCCATAAGATCCGATGTCTTAAATCTCAGGCTGGATGTATTGATGCACGGATGACAGGCGAAATATTCATCCAGCAGCACATCTTCATCGATCAAAAGCCGTACCTTTTTCTCTTTATCATTCATCAAGCCCATTACACTCACAGAGCCCGGCGTGATGTCCAGATACTGCTCCATGTATTCCGGCTTTGCAAAAGACAGCCTTGAAGAACCGATCTGCGCGGACAGATACTTTGTCTTAAAGGGCTTGTCTCCCGGAATGAGCAGCAGGTAAAAATCCGTTGCCTGGCGGTTACAGAGAAACAGGTTCTTGCAGATGGCAACCCCTTTCTCCACACCTTCGCTCAGTGTCCTGTCGATCTCCTCGCAGGCTTCCATGGTCATTGCTGCCTCATGGTCCACTCTTTTATACGCAATTCCGAGTGAATCGAGAAAATCGTATACTCTTATTTCCTTGTCAGGCCTGCCTTCTGTATTTCCCGGTCTTCCGTCAACTAACTGCATTTTTATGTCTCTCCTCACATTATATGATGTTGGGAGCAAAAGCCCCCACCTATGATACCTGCGGATTGTTCCGCTATATTTTTCGTCTTCAGAACCAAATCTTCGGACTCCGATATCACATCTTCAGACTCCGGTAACGGTCAAAGCACGCGAAGATCTCCTGTCGTCTCGGCATAGCCATACATGAGATACTCGAACTGCTCTCACACAGCGCTGCCAGCGTTCCTTTCTCCATAACGCGCTCCAGCTCATCCACGATCTGCCTGAGATCTTTTCTGCCGTCCATAATATGCTTCTGGGCGTATCTCATACAGTATCCAAGCGCCGTCACCTGCTCGCTGTCCGTGATCTGCTCCACATAGCGCAGGTCAATGGTTTCCTTATTGATCATGACTGCCTCGCGTCCCATGGTCTTCATCTTGATCCTGTCATTCTCCCGGAATCCTTTTCCCGCCCGCGGGCACCGGTGGAAATCCGGTCTCTTCGCCGGCGCCTCCGGACCGCTGACCGCCGGGTAACTCTCCGCCGCTTTCTTTGCATAAGCGGTAATATCCTTCGGCACGTAGCGATCCATCTGGATAATGGTGTCTGCAACGTGGAAATAAGCGCCCGAGCTTCCAGCCACGATCACGGTTGAAATGCCGTAATCGTCATACAGCTCCTGTATCCGCTCAATAAACGGCGTGATAGGCTCCATGTCGCGATGAATGACTCTCTGCATCAGTTCATCCCGGATCATAAAGTTGGTCGCACTCGTATCCTCGTCGATCAAAAGAAGGGAGGTTCCCGCCTCGATACTCTCTACTACATTTGCTGCCTGTGAAGTACTGCCGCTGGCATCCTCAGTGCAGAATCCTACAGTGTCCTTCCCGTTCGGAAGATCATTGATAAACATGGAGATATCCGTCTTCTGAATGCTCCTGCCATCCTCGGCGCGCAGCTTCACGGCAGTGTTGTCCGTGATGACATACTCCCTGCCGTCTCCCGCGATATGGTCATATACACCCAGTTCCAGCGCCTTTAGCAGAGTGGATTTGCCGTGGTAGCCTCCACCCACGATCAGTGTGATCCCTTTGCGGATCCCCATACCGCTGATCTTCCCTTTGTGGGGCAGCTCCATCGTCACTTCCAGTTCTTTCGGAGACCGGAACTTCACTCCCCCTTTCATCGGGCGCGGTGAGATTCCCGACTCTCTGGGCAGCACACTCCCGTTCGCCACGAAAGCGCAGAGTCCCATCTGCGGAAGCATCTCGCGGATATAGTGCTGGTCTTCTGCAAGATCAACGATCGCCCTCAGTCGTTTTGCATCCATATTTTTATAGAACAGCGCGTATTTGACACACTCCGGCACAAAGTCAAAGAGGATCTTCTCCAGCTCTCTTGCATTGATCGTCCTTCCGTTCGCCGGAAATCCGATCTCCATGCGCAGCACAATATCTCCACTCTTCGGGTCGATATGGCACGCCGTGCGTTCCAGTACTTCCTGCGTGCATCTGCTCACAGAGATCAGACCGCTCTTGCCCGAGCCTTTCGCCTTAAATGCGAACTGCTCCGCCCGTCTGCCGAACTGCCTCGTCAGCTCATCCTGCAGAGCAATCCTCTGATGGTCTCCTCCATAAAGTTCCTGCGGGAATCCCGCAGTGCGCCCGGCCACGCGTACGCTCACCTTTGATGGTGAAGCGAAGGGGTCTCCCTGCACATGGTCGACAGACAATATATAGCCGGGGAACTGGTAAGCGCCCTTTGTATCTTTATATGCCGGATACCCCCGGTGGTCGATCCTGTTTAACAGGCTTCTAAGTTCTGTTGATGACTGCATAGTGATGTCTCCTTATAATAATAGTAGTGTTTATTTACTCTCGTTGTAATGCTGATGACAGTTTGGTCTCCGTTATATGCAAAATACTGCATAAAGCGGAACAGATTTTATTCCTGCTGCCATCCCGAAATTTCTTGTGGAAATCCTGATGCAGTATGCAGGATGATATTTTTCTTTATAGATCGTCAAACTTTTGGCCCTGACATGATCGCCTGCCTTACACTCCACCGGGATCACATGATCGTCCCGTATGATCAGAAAATCCACTTCGGCCTTCCCGTCCGATTCCCAATACATCAGTTCATAGCCATTGGCTTTCAAGGCGCATGCCACATAATTTTCCGCAAATATACCTCTAAAGTGTTCCGATTCACTGCTCATGAGCCGTTCCAGATTCATATTCGTCCTCGCTGACATAATGCCTGTATCACTGTAATACAGCTTAAACGATGCCAGGTCCTGAAATGCCGAGGGGGGCATAAATCCTTGTGTACATTTTGTACATTTGTTGACAATACCTGCCCGTATGAGCCAGTCAATAGAATCGCCATACTGAGATGCCCTTGCCCCGCTCTTTATCAATTTGTATTGAAATTTCTTCGAGTCTCTTGCAAGCTGGGAGGGAAGGGAATCATAGGCCGCAAATATTTTTACTGTCTCTCCCGGCGCGGCATATTTCGTCATATCTGCAATATACGAATCCAGAAGCATCTGCCGTATCTCCGCCTGAGACAGTGTCGCCAGTTCCTCCGTTTCTGCCCGTACCGCGGCAGGCATACCACCGATAATACAGTAATTATAGTATTCTCCCAGAGCCTCCTGATGCAGATTCTCCGGAAGCCCCTGCCCCCGGACGAAACACTCCCGAATCCTGTCCGCCAGGAGTTCTTTTCCTCGGGCCCACAAATACTCCTCAAAATCCATGGGATACATCGTAAGCATTCTTACCTTTCCCACCGGGAATGACTGCTGCTCCCTGTTCACCGCCACACCAAGAAGGCTGCCCGCCGCGATCACATGATATTCCGGAGCTTCTTCCGCAAAATATTTCAGCGATGTCAGAGCTCTCTCACACATCTGGATCTCATCGAAAATGATCAACGTTTCATCAGGTACTACTGTTGTATGGAAATATTTCTCCAGAACCTTGATCACCGGATCCGGATGGATATTAGACTCAAAAAAACTGCCGATTGTCCTGTCAGCTTCGAAATTAACATATATCGTGTTTTTAAACTCGTTCGCCCCAAGTTCCTGCATCGCATATGTCTTTCCAACCTGACGCGCCCCATACAGAAGCAGGGGCATCCGGTTCTTTATCTCAAGACTCCATTTCTTCAGATTTTCCATGATCTTCCGGCGCATTTTTCGTGTACCTCCTGATCTTATTTTAGTATGTCTCGCTGCAAATGTCAATATTAGTGTTTATTTTTACATTTTTCGGAACTTAAAAATGTAAAAATAAGCAAAAAACCGACCATCTCTTTCTGGATGACCGGTTTTTACTGTCATTCTATTATCATATTCTTCGTTCTGTCAGTCGGCCTGCCTCTCAAGTACCGCGCACTGAAATGCTCCCAGTTCCAGTTTCCTTTCATAAACTGTACCGCTCTCTGCATCTGTCCATCTTCCAATGCCGTCCACACAGACCGGAGCATTCTTAAAGTTCATCACGAACACAACACCCTTGTGTTTTTCCGTCTCCGCATCCCCATCTGCCGGAGCCTGATCAGCGCAGGTCCGCTCCGTTACTGTCACGCCATAGGGCAGCTCTGTATCAAGCGCATTTTTCAGTCCGGTCCGCTCAAACACATCACCGTAAAATGCCCGCAGGAATGCAAGATCAGACTCTGCTGCCAGATAATACGCTTCGCCTTTTCCAAATCGATTGCGCGTTACGACCGGACATCCCGCATAAAAATCCCTTTCATAGACAGAGAGTACTTCCGTGCCTTCCTTGGCATGATCGATCTCGCACATCCGCTGCGCCCGATACTCTTGCCCCGCGTATGCGAACTGATTCTCAAACTCTTCGGACGGAGCATCAATTTCCTCCTGGATAACGCCCAGGACATCCTCCAGCGGATGATGTCCTGTAAAGCACAGATCTGTCTCATCCGCCATACCGCTGAAATATGTAGTAACGAATATTCCTCCATTCTCGACGAACATCTTTACTTTTTCAGCCCATCCGGCTTTATACATATAATTCAGTGGAGCGGACACAAGCTGATAACTGCTCAGATCCGCATCCATATCTACGATATCCGCCTCGATTCCTTTCTCCCAGAAGGCACGGTAATGGGAAAGGACACACGCCGGATAATCCAGATCCAGCCTCGGCCCTGTAATGTCTTCAACTGCCCACCAGTTTGCCCAGTCAAAAAGGATAGCCGCCTTCGGATGATTTACCGTTCCGTCAAGCAGCCGGTCCAGCTTCGGCAGACGCTTTCCAACTTCCGCCACATCACGGAATGTACGTGTATTGCTCCCATTTTTATGATCAAGTACTGCGCCATGGAATTTTTCATAGGAGCCGCGGCCTTTTCTCCACTGAAAGTACTGCACGGAATCCGAGCCGTGGGCAACCGCCTGCATGGAAGAAAGCATATGCACTCCCGGACGTTTCACAGGATTATTGTTCCGCCAGTTAACAACAGACGGAGCACTCTCCATAAGGAGGAACGGCTTCTTCTTCATCGTGCGCATCATACTATGGTTAAACGACGCCTGAACCGCCACGGGAACTTCGTCTTTCTCCTTATGCCAGAACGGATAGTTATCCCATGATATGATATCCAGCTCTTTCTGCAGTCTGTTGTAATCTATATTCTTGAATGTATCCATAAAATTTGTCGTGGCAGGAAGATCTGAATATTTTGCCACCGCTCGTCTCTCCATGCCGCAGAAGTCACTGAGCTGCTCCGTGACAAATCTGCGCCAGTCAAGTTCCAGCCCGGTCACTGTTGTCTCCCCGTGAGGCGCGGGACTGTGGATCTGCTCCCAGTCTGTGTATACATGGCTCCAGAAGCGTCCCCACCACGCCTGGTTCAATTCCTCCAGCGTGCCATATTTTTCTTTCAGCCATTCCCTGAATGCACTCTGACATAACTCGCAGTGGCATGCACCGTCGCTGAAATTTCCTGCCAGCTCATTGGACAGATGCCATAGGATCACATTTTCCTTTCTGCCGAATCTTTCCGAAAGTGCTTCGTCAAGTGTTTTGATCTTTGCTCGCATCAACGGTGAAGTATAGCAGAAATTATGCCGTTTTCCCGGCAGGTTTCTCTGCCCGTCGGCGCGTACCTGCATCACCTCCGGATATTTCTGCGTCAGCCAGTGAGGCATGGCACCTGATGGCGTCGCAAGGATCACCTGGATATCCGCTTTCCCCAGATTATCAATAATTTCTTCCAGCCAGTCAAAATCGTATGCCCCTTCTTCCGGCTCAAGCACTGCCCATGAGAATACGCCCAGCGTCACACAATTGACACCCGCCTCTTTCATAAGTCTGATATCTTCCTCTAAAATCTCCGGGCAGTCCAGCCACTGTTCCGGATTGTAATCTCCGCCATGGAGTAAATGTCCTCCTAACATTATCCATCTCCTTTTCTTTCCTTTTTTTACAGTCCTCTGGTGTTTTACATTATTTTACAGCATCCGAACACAAAAATTGCTTTTTACTTACGAAATCTCTTTAATGTCAGTACGGCGGCCAGGCCGGCAGACAGTGGCATGAGCAGAAGCCAGAGAAATACATTCGTATCATCTCCTGTCCGGGGCGTTACATCGCCAGGAACATCTCTGTCCTCTCCCCTGCTGCCATCAACAGCACTATCCGGCTGCTCTTGTTCTGTATTATCACTCTGGTTCTGATCTCCCGGTTTTAAAACCGGAATAGTTTCCGTTTCTAAGGTTTCCCCACACACAGTACATTCGATATGTTTTGAGCCTTCTTCTTTTTCAGTTGCATTTGAATCAATGATCCATTCCCCTGGTTTATGACCTGTGGCGGGAATGATTGTTTCTTCGGGCGAAATCTCATTTTTCCCTTCAGGATCGCTGAAAGTCAGACCGCAGGTCTGGCACGTGTAATATGCAGTATTCCCGTTTTCTGTACAGGTAGCATCCCTTGCTTCCGTTTTTATAAGAGCATGAGAATGGGTTTCTTCTATACGGTTAACATAGAAATCATCCCACGATCCCCAACCGCCGGCAGCTACATCTGCCGCAGTAACCGTAATTGTCAGAACCGTGTTGTCCTGCTGTATTTCGATGGGTGAAATCTCCGGATTTGACCAGTTCTTCCAGCCATTGACTTGTGCAGATTCATCTTTTCCGACTTCTTCCCCGTCTAAGGATGCACTCAATGTAAATACAGCATCTTCTCCCACATCGCCCCCCTGCAGATACGTGCCAAGGCAGTAGGTTCCCTTGTCCAGTGTTATGGTTCTGGATGCACTGGCAGTAAATGAATTGCTGCTGTAGAACTTCAGTGCATAGTCACCGGTTCTTGCGTTATTGTCAGAGATTCTTTCAATAACGTCTGCCGGCTCCACAGTCCAGACCACAGATCCGTCTTCCAGACTCGGATCGTCGAGATAATTTACCGGCATAACGGTAAGGTTACAGATTACATCCATGACCATTCCGCCGTCAGATATTGTCCCGTGTATTTCATAGACTCCGGCACCGCCTGTTTTCGCGGCATCCAATTCTTCTTGATCCCAACTGACGTTCAAGAATGCAGTTGTACCGTCATTGTATGTTACAAATGCCTGAGGCAGGGTAAAATCCTCTCCCTCTTGTATCGTTATATCCTCCACTGTAACAGACGCCGGAGCCGGATCGGAAACTACCGTACCGGTTCTTACATAGCTAAAGACTTTCAGCGATTCCAATGGATGTCCATAAAAATCAAACATCGCCTGATTGTCCATCGCTGAACCTCCGTACCACGTTGCAGCGTCCGTCTGATACTCTCCGGCATATGAAGAAGCCCATCCGGCCCCATATTCTTCCCATGCCGAACGGTTTGCTGCCAGAATCTCTTCTGCATTATCCGCCCCTTTGTCATAAACATTCACCGGAATCCATGCCGGTTCCCAGTAGAATACCCCGATCCCCGCATCGCCCACATCGGCGACGGCCTGCATAACAGTGCGCACTTCTGTCGCCTGTCCGTATACAGAAAAATCATAGTGACGGGTATCGTTTGTTCCTTTTCGGATTTGGTTGTCATGACCATCACCATCTTCGAGAGTTGTTGCCCATGAAGTCTCTGCGACCATAACTTTTTTGTTGTAAGTATCGGCAATATTTTTCAGAACATTTGTCAGATTATCGGTTGTGCCATGGAAGAACGGATAGTAAGATGAAGCAAATACGTCATAATCTACATTATGATCGCGGAGTTCCTTCGCATATCCTGCGTACTGCCCATTCTGCGGATCTGCAAAATGCAGTGCAACCAAAATCTCTCTGCTGCATTTTTCGGCCGCCTTTCTCACAGCCCGGCTGCCGGCACTGAAAAGGGTGCAGATGCTGTCCCAGTCAGATTCCCCGCAGAATCTTGCGTTTGTCTCATTTCCCACCTGAACCATGCCCACATCTACGCCTGCATCCAATAAAGCGTTAAGGCTTTCTTCTGTAAAAGCCGACAAGGCTGCCGCTTTATCCGTAAGCGTCATTTTCTCCCATGCTTTTGGCGTATACTGTTTGCCAGGATCAGTCCAGAAGTCTGAATAATGGAAGTCAATCAGTACCTTCATACCCGCCTGCGTTGCCCACCGTCCAATTTCTACTGCAGTATCTACATCATTGTTACCACCGCCATAACCATTGCCGCTTGCATCATACGGATCATTCCATATGCGGATGCGTACATAATTGACTCCGCAGTCGTGAAGCAGATCAAAAAATCCCTGATCGTCAAGTTCATTTCCCTCAAAATCGTAATATTTAACACCGCTGTTTTTTTCAGCAACATAGGAGGAGACATCGACACCTCCTATGAAGTCATCAGAGAGTCCGTTTATTTTATCCACCCGGATGCCTGCTTCAACAGCAGTTGAGGTGTCTGGCTCATCGCCTTCTTCGGTATCTCCGTCTTCATCACCATCGCCGTTTCCGATTTCCGTGATGTCCTGAATTCCTGTTTCAGGCGCACCATCTGCATCGGTAAGCGTAATGTTGTCTACGTCGCCCCAACCGCCGGCCTGCAGGATAACATAAATCCCTGCTTCAATCTCGGTTTCTTCAGACAGCGTGAATACACTGCTGCTTCCAGCCGTCTGCCAGTTGTTCCAGCCGGGATCAGAGACACAGTCTGTACTGACTTTTCCATTAAAATAAACATACACCTGCATGCCGTCAGCCCCCATGGCGTCTGCAGTCAGTCTGTAACTCCCGGCCGGGAGTGTAATTTTCTGCGTCATCGTATAAGACACAGCGGCAGAGGACCAAAAATCATAAATCTTGCCATAAGACTCAGCATAATCTCCCTCTGCCGGTTTTGTCTGATGTGTTTCCGGAGCCGCCGGCGATACGATCCACCCTGCGTCAATTCCTGTTTCAAATGTTCCAGTCTGGTTGAAATCTTCCACTGTCTGTTCCGACATTGCTTCTGCTGCCTGCACCTTCTGCGGCGCGGTCAGACAGATCAGGGAGAAAACAAGCGTAAGAGTGAGCAAAAGTGCGAGAGCGGAGCGTCCCGCTTTTACATTTCCTGCTGTTTTTGAGATTTTGTTCTGTTTTTTCATGCGTTTTCCTTTCCTTGTATTACTTATACAAAAAGAAATAAATCCCCGGACCGTACAGTATAGCGCACCAAAAGGAGCTCCAGATTACATGCACAGCCCGGAGACATTCCGGTTGACGATATTAAATTGTCTCTCAGAAATCTTCCATCTTATATCGTTTCATCATCGAACCGTATTTCATGCGGACGACTTCATTTCTTTTGAGTACATCCTCCTCGTTGCCGACATACTGACAGCGGATGCAGTAATACTCATCTTTGTCTTTATCATAGAACATATCGATGTCAAGATCTCTCATAAAACACATTGGGCAGCGGTAATTTAATCTGCCTTTTCCAGCCTGAGCCATGTGGACACTACCTCCTTATCAGAAACTTCTGTCGTATATCCCAGTGTAAACATCGGGGAAAATGCATATCCCTCGCGAACATAGCCTTTCGCCTCTTTTTTGTCCATGCTCATAGAGACTTTCGTCTCGATCGCCGGGATCACTGCACTGACACTGTCAGCACTTTCCATATCAGCTTCTCTGCATTTATATTCATAGCTGATCGTCTTCTCTTCTCCTGCTTTTGTGCATGCAAGAGTGATGCCTGTCATATCCTCCGGGTACTCGGTCGTACCGTAGCATGCCACCATGTACTCGTTGAGTTCGACTTTTGCAGCCGGATCGCTCATCTCAAGGATACTTCTCTCAATCTGGATATCCGACTCGCTCTCTGCAAAGATTACTCTTGTCTGAAGCTTTACAGTCAGATCCTGGAATTCAATATCTACCGGATCAAGTGTCAGGATTCTCTTTTTCTTTCCTTTTCCCATCTCTTCTTCGGAGAAATGTGCTTTTGTCCTGCACAGGCACAGATCAACTTCTTCGCCTTTATAGGTGAGTTTCGCGCTGCGCACGGTTCCTTCACCTGCATAATGTGTGAAGTATCCGGCTCTGTATTTTTCCTGGATCAGGAACGGATAGGACGCATCCTGTACATGCTTTGTCCCGATTCCCACTTCCCATTTCAATTTGGCTGCATACGGACGCAGATCCACGATCGCGCCTCCCTGGTCCATATTGACACAGGCTCTCATATACGGATCGCAGTACCAGAAGATCTGTTTGTCAGAACCATAAAGGATATCTCTCCACAATGCGCACTCCGGCTCAGTATAAGTCTTCTTCTCACGGTAATAGTCCGCGAACTCAGCCATCGTCATGTCATCGAGTTTCCCTTCTTTTTTGAGCTGTCCGTAGTATGCCATACCGTCCTCATAGGATTTCTTGAGCAGCTCGTAAGGCGCCTCCCAGCGTCCCATCTTGTTGAGCCAGCCCGGTCCTACGAACATCATATTGTAGGCATAACCATTGTTATATTTTTCAAGCGCACGATACTGATCGATGAGATTATACAGATACGGGTACTCCCATGTCTTTGTATCATAGATCATACCGCGCAGGACATTCTGCGGATGAGTACCGAAGTTGGAGCCGTTCCCGTCGTAGCATGCAAGCAGGTCACGGGAAAGGTGCGGTATCGCAACGATCCCGCTGTCCTCTGCCTCATTTGCCGCCGGCGCATGAGTGTTCTGCTTTGAAGGAATCCATGGGTTCCACGGGCCTCCGTCAAACAGCGTATACCACGAATTGTTGCATGTATGGTACGCTTTCGGTCCCTCTTCCCAGCATGTGGCGATGGCACATTTTACAGACGGGTATTTCTCCTTAATATAGTTTGTCAGCTCCGCGTCCATATAATAGGAACCGGTTGACTCCGGATAGAAACCAAACGTGTCATAAAATTTTCCGAACACGTCGTCCACGATCGATTTCTTATCCTCCATAGAAAACATCCAGATACAGAAATCTTTCGTCTTATATTTCTCCCGGAACTCCGTGCACGGCAGTCCGAGAAGCGACAATGCGATCTCATCACCGTATTTCTCGTGGTCTTCCTTCGCGATCTGGATCGCTTCTTCGTTGAAAAGAGACGCATATGTCATCTGGATCGTCGTCTTAAGTCCGTTCTTATGCGCAGTCTCCTGCTGGAATTTAAAGATATCGAGAGACTCTGTGAGAAGAGATTTCCTTCCGATATCCTCCTCTTTCCCGTGACCGGTCACCTTCTCTGCATACTCCGGCACCATCTCGGGACGATGAATTATATTTACAACAAATTTGTCCATGTTATTTGTACCAAACCTTTCTGTTTCTGTAAAAAATCTCTCATGACAGTTCCCTATGGCTGGACTGTTACAAAATCCCGGATCGTATCGAGCGCCTTCAGCGCGTTGCCTCTATAGTTAAAGAGCGCCTGATTCGCCCATTCGTTTCCTCCGGGCCCCTGTTCTTCAATGTAGGCAAGCGCCTCATCGTTCGCCCAGCCGCTGCCGGGTACAGGAAGCCATCCCGGCTCCCAGTAATAGAATCCCCGGGTGCCTTTTACCCGCGAGATCCTTGTGAGGAAATCCTGCATAAAGTCACTCTGCCCCTGAGGCGTCATCGGATATTCCACCTTCGCGGCAAGCTCCGGTTTTGTCGCCATGCCTTTCCGCTCGTTTTCTCCGAGCTGTTCGTAAAAGGCATAATCCTCCATCGTATGTCCCATGGACACTTCTGCCACGATCAGCTCTTTTCCGTACCGCGCGGAGATATCATGCATATTATCCTCAAGATCCTGCAGGGTTCCGTGCCAGAACGGATAGTAGGACAGCCCGATCACCTCGAACTCCTCTCCCCGCTTCATGAACTCGTCAAACCACTCCCGGTAGAGTGCGTTATTGCCGCCATTATCCAGATGCAGCATGACCGGCAGATCCGGATCAACACTTCTTACCGCCCGGATCCCCGCGTTCAGAAACCGCGCGATATTGTCGTACTGCGGCACTTTCCCGTAAGGCCAGAGCAGCCCGTTCGAGAGCTCATTTCCGACCTGTATCATCGTCGGGAACACCTCATGTTCTTTCAATGACAAAAGAACTTGTCTGGTGTATTCATATACGGCCTGCTCAAGCCGCGGCACGTCCATGCCGCGCCATGCCTTCGGGATGCGTTGTTTGCCCGGATCCGCCCAGAAATCGCTGTAGTGGAGATCCAGCAGAAAGCCCATACCTTTGGCAAGCACTCTCTTTGCAAGCTCCGTCGTCGTCTTAAGGTCATTGGTGCCCGCACCATACGGAACCCCCGATTCGCTGTACGGATCATTCCACAGTCTCAGGCGGATCGAGTTTACACCATATTCTTTCAATATTTCCAGAAGCTCTTTCTCCTGTCCGTCTTTATAGTATTTTGCTCCCAGCTCTTCCAGTTCTTTCAGAGAGGAGACATCCATGCCCTTGATAAACGATTCCATATAATATCCTTTCTGTCTTCGTTTTGTGTCAAAACGCTGCCGGCGCGGATACACACCGGCAGCACATATATCTGCTTTTATCAGCCTTTTACAGCTCCGCCTGTTACACCCTCTACGTAGAACTTCTGCATGATGATAAACAGGACCGAAATCGGGATCGATACGAGTACACCGCCTGCACAGAACTGTGTGAAGTATGTATTGATCAGGCTCTTCTCAAGCATGTTATAAAGTCCGATCGCCACCGTCCATTGAGACGCGACACCGGAATTGAGCATCATCTTCGCATAGACAAAATCCATCCACGGTACGAGGAACGAACTGATGACCGTATATACGATGATCGGCTTGCTCATCGGCATGACCACTCTCCAGAACACCTTTGCCTCACTCGCCCCGTCAAGGTAAGCAGCCTCACGAAGGGAAACCGGAACTGTATCAAGGAACCCTTTCGCGATCAGATAACCAAGGCCCGATGACGCCGAATAGACGAAGATCAGTCCGAGGTGGCTGTTCGTCAGGCCGATGCTCTTTAAGATAAAGTATACGGCGATCATTGCAAGAACGCCCGGGAACAGGTTGATGATAACCGCAATATTCATCAGCGTCTTCCTGCCCCTGAAACGCATACAGGATGTCGCGTATGCAACCATGAGCACGAACGCTGTGGAGATAATACAGGTAAAGCAGGCGATGATAAATGTATTCCAGAACCACTGCGGGAACTGGGCTACCGAGTCCGCTCCGAAGAGCAGATTCTTATAGCTGTCAAGCGCCCACTCCTCCGGGAAGAACGTAGAAGAATTCATACCCGTATATTTGCTGAATGACGTCGCCAGAAGCCATACGATCGGTACCAGCCAGACTACCGCCAGAAAAGCCAGAAGTACGTGTCTTACAATATCTGAAATTCTGATCTTCATTATTGATATACCTCCTCTCTGTCTCCTCTGGTCATACGGCCGAAGGCGATCAGTGTAAACGCTGCACAGAGTACGAATACCACGATACCGATGACGGCAGCCATCTTATAGTTGTAGTATTCCTGAGTCAGACGGAACAGCCAGGTAACAAGCAGATCCACTTCTTTTGCCTGTGAATTGGCAAGCGCCTGATTTGTCGTCGTGTACACATCCTGGGTCAGCAGGTAGATCACGTTGAAGTTATTGATATTCTTTACAAAATCCGTCACCAGCGCAGGTCCTGTGATAAAGAGCACATACGGCATGGTAATATGCCGGAATATCTGAACCGGAGTCGCGCCGTCGATACGCGCGCTCTCTATCTGATCCGTCGGCAGGTTCATCAGTACGCCGGTCGCGATCAGCATCTGGTATGGCACGCCTACCCAGATATTGATCAGGATGATCATTACATGCGCCCACCCCGGCGAGGTCAGGAACGGAATATACGAAGTGCTGATCAGTCCGATATCTCTCAGGAAATCCGTCAGTCCCACACTGGCGCAGATTGTATTGACAATACCTCCGTCCGCGAAGAAGTTCCTCACAAGAAGCAGAGACACAAACTGCGGCACAGCGATCGTTACCATGAACAGCGTACGCCACATCTTTTTGAGTTTTACACGCTTATGGTTGATCAGCAGCGACAGAAGGATACCGCCGATATACGTTGTAAACGTGGAGAACAGAGCCCATACAAGAGTCCAGATCAGTACCCGGACAAAGGAGTATCCGAATGTGATCGTAAGTCCCCCTCCTCCGAACAGACTGAAGAAGTTATCAAGGCCTACCCATGTAAAGAGTTCTGCCGGCGGCATATGCTGCTGGTCGTAGTTCGTAAACGCTACAAGTATCAGGATCAGCAGCGGTATGGCTGTAAAGACCACAACTCCCGCAACAGGAAGCGCGAGCAGCGTCTTGTAAAAGTTCTCATTCCGGTAGGTATTAAGATCCTCGAGGAATGTATTGATATGTTCTCCTCTCTCCGACATCTTCTGCAGTTCATATGCGTGTTTGACATTGGAGATCCAGATCAGCAGAAATACAACCCAGATAACAATACTGACTACCGAAAACAAAAGAATCATAAATGAATTATCATAATCGTTGATCTCGTTTTTCATGGTCACCGGATTGAATTCCGATGCCCTTTTTACTGTTCCGAGCGTCCCGAATTTCGGTATATACTGTGAGGAACATACAACGCTGAAAACGATAACCAGCACTTCAAAAATCGTGATCAGGATGGATTTCACATACTGTTTTCTCCGGAAATATCCCGCGCCCATCCAGATCAGGGAGAGTTTTACAAAAAGGTCGCCCTTCGCAACCGCCTCTCCGAAACCCCGAAAAAATCTTCCGATCGCGCCGAAAAATCCTGCGACTTTTCCTTTCGATCTTTCCATATTTCTCTCCTTCCCAAACCGGACGGAGAAGCAGTTTCTCCGCCCGGTTCCCTACACGATACTAATTGATCGGAGCTGTAGCGCCTTCTACCAGTGTATCAAGCGCTGCCTGGATTCCTGCCGTATCATTCACATCGAGCTCGCCTTTTGCAACGATCTCACCGAATGTAGCCGCCGGATCCCAGTAGTTCTGTCCTGCAAACTGCACAACACCGAACTCATTCTGTGCTGCCAGTGCTGCAAGAGCCACGTTTGACTGTACGGCGTCAGACTCAAGAACCGCATTGTTGGACGGTCCGATCTGGCGCTCGTCAAAGCGCTGCTGCTGTGCATTTTCGTTGGTGATCCAGTCTGCCAGAAGCGCTGCCCATCCGGCATTCTCGGAATGTGCATTCACGCCCACCAGCTTATATCCGGATACGGATTTCTGCTGTAACTGATCGCCTGCAATCGTAAATGTCGGAAGCTTGGTAGCTGCATAACCGTCTCCGAACGCTTCCTGAGCTGCCGCTGCATCCCATGTACCGGATACTGCCGCACAGAGCTGACCGGAAGCGATCTGGTTGGAGATATCTCCGTCCGCTACAGCCATGAATGCCGGGCTGCCCGTGATATTGAGCATTGCCTGCGTCACTTCCACACCTGTGTAATCAGCCTCGCCGTTCCAGTCCATGGATGTGGATCCGTCATCGTTAAGCCCTGTTGTAAATCCTGCACTATAGAAGAATGATGCATTGTACCAGCCGGATGCAAGGGTCATGGCAACTTTCTTCCCGGCTTCATCTGCTTTCGCCAGCATTGCATCCCATGATGCCACGTCTTCCTCGGACAGTACTGTGGAGTCGTAGTACAGGAAGTAACCGTTGTCAGCCGTCATCGGAAACGCGTACAGTGTGTCATTGAATGTAGCAGCTTCCACAGAATCGGCTGAGTTCGCGCTCTCAATGTCCGCTACGCTCTTACCTGTGTAAGCCTGGAGAGCCTCGTCCATATCGTCGATTGACTGAAGCGCCCCTGCATTTACAAGATCCGGGAGCTGGTCGGATGCAAATGCATATACATCTGCCGCAGCTTCAACGTCTGTCAGCACCGTATCCTTCGCCGTAGATTCACTCTCGACGCCGAGCTCTACCGTGATATTCGCAGCATCCGAATACTCTTCCACAAAGGAATCGATCAGGCTCTGCAGAAGTGCCTGGTCTTCCTCTGCGCCCCACAGTCTGAGGGCTACATCCTGCTTCTCACCTGAAGCAGCGCCGTCCGCACTGTCTGTGGATTCATCTGATCCGCCGCCGCATCCTGCGAGCAGTGTTGCGACCATCGCCGCTGACAACAATACGCTTACCAACTTTTTCTTCATAAAATAACCTCCTTTTCCGCATCGACTGCGGAATTATTATTTGCGCTCATGCGCTGTGCTTGTTTGCGCAATCGCTTGCTCTGTAATGAATTATATCATCGCTTGTCTTTTTGTACAATATGCATAATTAACATTCATTAAAAATTATTTTTGGATGTTTTTCATAAAAATAGCGGCATAATTTGCGCTATTTGCGCATTTTGCCGCTGATTAACTCCTTATATTCTTTTTTCATTGTCCCGCATCTATTTTGTCGATTCCTTCAGCACCACTTCATAATCAAGCAGCGTCCGGCCTTCAACCTGTCTGCCCTCCAGCATATCGATCAGTACATCGCAGGCCACGCGCCCGATCTCTGTATTGTCAAATTTCAGAGAGGTAACCGTCACCGGATAACTGTCCAGCGTCTTGCTGTTATGGCAGGACGCCACACGCATCTCTTCCGGGATCCTGACATTCTGACTGTAGAGTTCCTGAAGGACGATATTGCAGATAGCATCATCCTGACAGAGAATGCAGTCCACTCTTCTTCGCACAAGCTCATCCGTATTTTTCCGCACGATCGTCTCTGTTATATTATCCCTGTATACAAGATCCATATCAACATCCGTGCCGATATCCCGATGCGCCTGCAGGTATCCCCTGTACCGCTCTTCATTTACAATCAGGTCACCGGACTGTCCCATATATGCGATCCTGCGCATCCTGCGCGACAGCAGAATCGCGGTAAGATCACGGCAGGCTCCCATATTGTCATGATCCACCTGTATGACAGAATCATCATCCATAGAACCGATCGCCACAAACGGGCATCCGCGGGATTTCAGAAATCTGGCGAACACATCATCCCGGTGTGTATTTCCAAGGATCACGCCGTCCACTTTCTCATTATCCAGAAGACGCTTCAGTCTGGCCGTATCCTGCCCGTTCGTAGTCACTACAAACATGTCATATCCCCGCGCCTGCGCCACCTCATTCACACCGCACATACACATATAGAAGAAAGGCTGCGCCACCAGTGTCTTCACCTCGGGAATAAGCAGCGCTATATTTTCCGTTTTTGCCTGCGCAAGGCTCTTTGCACTGCTGTTCGGATGATAATCGTGCTCCTCTATGAATTCCATCACTTTCCTGCGCGTCTCGCTGCCGATACGCCCCTTGCCGGAGATGGCGCGGGAAACCGTACTGATCGACACTCCCAGCTGCTCCGCCACATCATTGATGGTCATTTTCTTTTCTTTTCCCCCGTTTTCATTCAATTCACCGCACCTCAACATTCTTACAATCGTATTTTAATCTAGTATGCATCCTGATGGGCAAACTGTCAATCATTTGCGCAAAAAATCCCGGCAGGGAAAGAGAGAGAGGTGTATCTTTCCCTGCCGGGAGACAGGTATCTGTATTAAATTTTATATCCGATCATCCTGTTTTACTGTTCAATCTATTATCGGCCTACACTTCAAAGATCAGATCACCATAGGACGGCATCGGCCATGCCTCTTTGTCTACGATCATCTCCAGCTTATCTACCGGCGCACGCAGTGCTTCCATAGCCGGGAAGACATCTGAATGATAGAAGTTCGCCTGCACAGCGCCCTCTTCTTTTGAAGCGGCCTCATCTGTCACTTTGACCAGTGCATCGAGAGCTTTCTTTGTCTCTCCCATGAGCGCAGTCACTTCGTCAAGTACTTCTTTCTGTACAGACGCATCTGCCCCTGCTGCTGTCACTGAATTTACAGTGTCGGCAAGCGTCTTTGTATATTTGATGAATGCCGGCATAAACTGTTTGCTCGCCATGTCGATCATTGTACGCGCCTCGATATTGATCGCTTTCGCATATGTCTCATACTGGATCTCTGCACGGGATTCAAGCTCGGCTTTTGTAAACACACCGAATCTCTCAAAGAGATTTACCGCCGTATCTGTCACCATCGCCGGGATTGCCTCTACCATGGAACAGATATTCGGAAGACCTCTTCTCTCAGCCTCCTCAACCCATGCCTCCGAGTAACCGTCTCCATTGAAGACAATTCTCTGGTTCTCTGTCGCATATTTCTTGATCAGATCATGTACTGCCAGATCGAAGTCGTCTGCTTTCTCAAGTACATCGCACGCATCCGCAAATGCCTCTGCAACGATCGTGTTGAGCACGATGTTCGGGGAAGCGATGGAATCACGGGATCCCACCATACGGAACTCGAACTTGTTTCCTGTAAATGCAAACGGTGAAGTACGGTTTCTATCCGTAGCATCTTTGGACAGCTCCGGAAGTGTGCGGACTCCCGTCTCAAGCTTGCCGCCTTTAATACTATGTGTAGCCTCACCTGTGCTGATCAGCTGTTCCAGCACATCCTCGAGCTGCTCGCCCAAGAAGATGGAAATGATCGCCGGCGGCGCCTCGTTAGCTCCAAGTCTGTGGTCATTTCCCGGATCTGCTGCAGATTCTCTTAAGAGATCTGCATGCATGTTAACTGCTCTTAAGATACAAGTCAGTACAAGCAGGAACTGTGTATTTTCATGAGGCGTCTTACCCGGATCAAGCATGTTGATCCCATCATCTGTCGTGATCGACCAGTTATTATGCTTACCGGAACCATTGACACCCGCGAACGGTTTCTCATGAAGCAGGCATTTCAGTCCGTGCTGGCACGCAACTCTCTTCAATGTCTGCATTACGATCTGGTTGTGATCAACCGCAATGTTTGCCTCTGCATAGATCGGAGCCAGCTCGTGCTGTGCCGGAGCCACTTCATTGTGCTGTGTCTTTGCCGTAACTCCGACTTTCCACAGCTCTTCATTAACATCTTTCATGAATGCCGCGATTCTCTGACGGATCGTTCCGAAGTAGTGATCATCAAGTTCCTGTCCTTTCGGCGGCATAGCTCCGAACAGCGTACGTCCTGTATAGATCAGGTCTTTTCTCTGTTCGAACTTCTCAGCATCTACAAGGAAATATTCCTGCTCCGGTCCTACAGACGGAGTTACTTTCTTAGATGTTGTATTTCCGAACAGTCTCAGCAGACGCAGCGCCTGTTTGTTGATTGCTTCCATAGAACGAAGAAGCGGTGTCTTCTGATCCAGTGCTTCTCCTGTGTACGAACAGAATGCTGTCGGAATGCACAGTGTCGCTCCTGCTGCATCCTGTCTCACGAATGCCGGAGATGTACAATCCCACGCCGTATACCCTCTTGCTTCAAATGTTGCCCTGAGTCCTCCTGACGGGAATGAAGATGCATCCGGCTCACCTTTGATCAGCTCTTTACCGGAGAAGCTCATCAGCACCTTTCCGCTCGGCTGCGGTGCGGAAATAAAGGAGTCATGTTTCTCTGCCGTAACTCCTGTCAGCGGCAGGAACCAGTGTGTATAGTGTGTAGCGCCTTTCTCGATCGCCCACTCTTTCATCTCATGTGCGATGACGTCGGCTGTCTCAAGATCCAGCTCTTTTCCTTCCTCTATCGTTTTCTTCAGGTTTTTATAAACCTTTTTCGGCAGACGCTCCTGCATTACAGTGTCATTGAAAACATTTTCTCCGAAGATTTCGGCTACATTGATCTTTTCTGTACTCATATTTGATCCCTTCCTTTTTGTTGTAACAGTTCAGGCATCTGATGTCAGGAGACGGATTTATGCTCGCATAAGAATCCGGCGACTGACAGACAGATGTGCTAAGCGCCAGTAAATGAGCAAAGAAGCGGCGCAGCCGCAGTAAGCACGCCAGTGCGGCTTTGCGAATGGCGCTGCCTGAACTGTCCTCTTATAGTGTTCCGCAGGCTCCGCCAAAAGGTTCCTACGAAAAAAGGGCACTCCAAGCTATCTTGGAACGCCCTTGTTCTTGTCTACGTGTGACAGTATAACTCAATCACTCCAAAAAGGCAAGTAAATTTTATCAAAAACTTATTCAGGTTTTCCTGAAATTTTTTTAGGCCTGTCCTACAGATCCGAACAGTTCCATTTTTTCTTTTACTTTAGCCATGATTGCTTCTGCGCCCGGTTTCAGGAGTTTACGCGGATCAAAGCCTTTGCCCTGTTTGTCTTTTCCTGCCTCGATGTACTCGCGTGTTGCCTCTGCGAATACGATCTGGCACTCTGTATTAACGTTGATCTTAGCAACCCCGAGATCGATCGCTTTCTTGATCATATCGTCCGGGATACCTGTACCACCGTGAAGTACGAGCGGCATATCGCCTGTCTTCTGCTGGATCGCATCCAGAGTCTCAAAGCTTAATCCTTCCCAGTTGTCCGGATATAC
>DWWO01000148.1 GCA_019119675.1 Candidatus Mediterraneibacter faecipullorum
CATCATCCTTCCTCATCAGCTTGATATCCTTTAATAACGGATCCTCACAGAGCATCTCCCATGGTACACAATATGGATTAACGGCGAAACCGTCCACATGATACTCGAGCATATAAAATTTCAGGCACTCCAGTGCAGTCTGTGCGGGCACTCCTTCTGTAAATGGCATTTCCAAGACCACCTCGATCCCGGCCCTGTGGCACTCTTTTACCATGTCTTTGAGCTCACGGACCGCCGAATTTCCCGCAGCATATGCTTCTTTCGGCGCAAAATAATGAGCCGGACCGTATCCCCAGTAATTGATCTTTGTCTTCCCGCATTCTTCAAATTCATAGACCGGCATACACTGGATCTGATTGATGCCGAGCTGCTGCAGGTAAGGGAGTTTCTCAATGATCCCAAGATAAGTCCCTTTATGAGCCACTTTTGACGAACTGTGCTTCGTAAAGCCTCTTACATGGAGACTGTATGCCACAACTTCATTCCACGGGAGATGCAGTCTCCGGTCATTTTCCCAGTCATACTCCGGCGAAACGATCTTGCCGCGGATCTCATGCTTCTGAAGATCTCTCTTTTTTCCAAATGCCTCTCTGCCTGCAACCTCTCTCACATAGGGATCGAGACACACTTTACCGTCTATACGGAAATTATATTCATACTTTCCGGCATCGATGCCGTCAACTGCCAGAAAGCGTACTTCTCCGATTCCTTCATCCTCCGGCATGTCAAACGTACATTCCGGTCTCGTCTTTCCCTCTCTGTACAGTAAAAGCTCACATTCCTTTCCCGCGGGAACACGCAATGCAAAATTTATTTTTGTCCCTTCAACTACCGTGCCGAAGGGCTGTGGTCTTCCTGTTATCTTCTTCATATTCCGTTCCTTTCTCACTGCCAGCCGTCTGTTCCATACATGTCTACATTATCCTTATCGATAAAGAACGTCTCAACATAAGTCTCCGGTTCATAGACACCGTTTTCCAGGATCGCAGCCGCCGTCTTTACGGCTGTCTTTCCCATATTGATCGGGGATTTTGCCCCGATTCCTGTCATTGGACTTGTAAGATCCGCCAGTGCGCTTTTTACCGCCGGAGATCCGCCTACACTGTATACCGAAATATCATTTCTTCCCTCTGCATCAAGCGTTTCCAGCACCTGTTCAGCCATACGGTCATCCGCACACATAATGGCATCTATCTGCTCTTCTGCAGAGAGATTCTCACGGAGTTTGCCCGGAATCGTACTGTAGTCATTGCCTGTATCAATCCTCGTGACTTCAAACCCTGCATTAGTGATCGCCTCTTCAAAGCCTGTGATACGCTCATTGACAACCGGGGAATCCAGGCAGTCAACGATCACCACCGAACCACCGTCAGGCTTTCTTCCTGTCAGATCTTCCCCACATAATTTTCCTGCATTATAATCATCCGAACCCACAAACGCTTCGGTCAGTCCGGTCTCATCCACCTGCACATCCAGATTCACAACAGGGATATCTGCCTCATCGAGTTCCTCCAGGGCAGGCGTGACCGCAGACGGATCCACCGGGCAGAGAAAGACTGCCTCTACCCCCTCACCGATCAGTTCATGGATCTGACTGTTCTGAAGTCCTGCATCACCACCCGCATCGCGCACGAGTATACGGCTCCCCTCTTCGCTGACAGCGGTTCCGACTGATTCTTTCAGCACTTCACAAAAAGGGTCCTCCAGATCCGAAGCGCAGAATCCATAGACGTGGCCGCCCGTCTGATCCTCTTCTTTCTCCGTCTCTTCTACTACGGCATTATCCTCAGGAGTGCCTACGTTCTGTTTACATCCCGAAATAAAAAGTACAGCAAATAAAGTCATCAGGACAAGTATCGTTTTCCTTTTCTTCATCCCGTATTCCTCCTGATCCTGTTTTCCAGTGCCTTACTCTTTCATTCTACCGTGTTTCAGGGGAATGTCAATAGATTGCAGCTTGCTTTTTCCCCCTCTATCTGATACCATCATGGTACATAAATGCCGTAAAATCAACAGGCATGCCAAAGGAGAAAGACCATATGAATGAAAATGAATCACTCACTGTAACTCTGACACTGGACAATGATGAGGAACTGGAATGCGACGTCCTCACCATTTTCGAGGTCGACGGACAGCAGTACATCGCACTGCTTCCTCAGAATAACGACGGGGAAGACGGACAGATCTACCTCTACCGTCTGATCGACAACGGCGAAGATGAAGAACCCGGTCTTGAAAATATTCTTGAAGACGAAGAATTTGACCGGGTATCCGAAGCATTTAATGAATGGATGGAGGAACAGGATTTCGGTGACATTGACCTGGATGACATCGAATGATCCGGTTTATCCGTCTTCCAGCAATTCATCCACAAAACGGGAAGGTTCAGCAGCTTTCCCGTTTTTTGTTTTTGCATAGCATACCGTAAGCTGTTCTCTTGCTCTTGTCATACCCACGTAGAACAGCCGTCTCTCTTCCTCCGTCTCCTTGTCGGTCTTCGCCTTTTTATAGGGAATCTGCCCCTCCATAGCCTCGATGAGCCAGACGGCATCAAACTCAAGTCCTTTCGCAGCGTGCAGAGTCATCAATCGCACGCCTTCCTGGTCCATGCTTTTCTGCCGTTCTTTAAGGCGCAGAGTCTCTGTGTACTCCTCAATATGACGGAACCATTCTTCAATAGATGAACAGGGCTTTGACGACTCCTCCAGCTCGGCAAGGATCTCGTTCAGATCCGCGCGTTCCACATGATGGGTATAGGCATAATCCCTGATAAAGTCATCATATCCGATCCGCTTACGGATGTACTGGATCGCCGCATAGGGCGCCATCTTTGCCAGCATTTTCACATCCCACTCAAACTGGTCGATCCGGTCCAGCATCCAGTCCTTGTCGCAGTAAAATTTCCTGATATCCTCGAACGAAACCTCCGCCCCCTGAATACTGTCCCTCCCGATATAGCGTTTCGGCCGGTTCATGACCTGGAGGAAATCTCTCCGCTCTCTTCTGCCCGACGCAAGGCGCAGATAAGACTGTATATCTTTCGCGATAAAATGATCATAAATATTGGGAAGATGCTCTTTCATCTGAAACGGGATATGCCGTTTGATCAGTTCCTCCACAAGTGGCCGGGCATCTGTATGGATCCGGAACAGGACAGCGGTCTCCTCCGCGGCATTTCCCCCGCCGATATACTTTTCAATCTGATCTGCCACATACTCTGCTTCTTCTGCCGGACTCCCCACTTCCTGGACGTGCAGACATTTTCCGCTGTCCTTTACTGCTGTCAGCTCTTTCTGAAAACGTCTCTTATTATGGCTGATCACTTTCAGGGAATTTTTTACGATATTCCCTGTGGAACGATAATTGGTTCCCAGCACGATCTGCTCAGCATCCGGATAGTCTCTGAGGAACCGGAACATCAGCTCGGAATCCGCGCCTCTGAAACCGTAGATCGCCTGATCATCGTCTCCTACGACATAGAGATTGTTTTCCGGGAGAGCCAGCATGCGGATCACATCATACTGCACACGGTTGATATCCTGAAATTCATCCACCAGGATATACCGGAACTTCTTCTGCCACAAGGCAAGTATATCCGGTCTGGACCGGAACAGTTCATAACATACCACGAGCATATCGTCAAAATCTATTTTCCTGAGAGACTTCCGCCTTTCTTCATATGCCTTGTATATATCCCGGAATGACCCTGCATTCACTTTAGCAGACACAAATTCTTCCAGCGGAAGCCTGTTGTTTTTGATCCTGCCGATCTCTTCCGCTATATCCCTGAGAAAGTCTTCCTCATCGAACACCTCCAGATCCTGTCCGGATATGACGGATCTGAGGATCTGATACTTTTCTTCTTCCGAAAGAATATTACGGCTGTCGAACTTGTAAGCCCACTTCAGTATCCCGTAATAAATCCCGTGAAAAGTTCCCGCTGTCACGGGAAGATTTTTTCTGCCCGTCAGAGCGGCCAGCCTTGATTTCATCTCAGCAGCCGCATACCGGGTAAATGTAACGACCAGTATCTCCTCAGGCCTTACATTACACTCTTCGATCAGATACCGGATCCGGTTTACGACCGTGAGCGTCTTACCCGAACCGGGCCCTGCCAATACCTGACAGGGCCCGGTTCTGTGAACGACCGCTTTCTGCTGCATGTCATTAAACTTCATGTAACTTCTCTATCCCTCTGCGGATCCTGCGCAGAGATTCTTCTTTTCCAAATACTTCCATCAGCTCCGTTGCACCGCCCGGTGTGCTCTGCTTTCCGGAAACAGCCGTACGCAGCGGCCACATCACGTATCCGATCTTGTATCCTTTCTCGCCGGCAAATCCCTTGAGCATCTCGAACAGCGCATCATTGCTGTAATCCTCCTGAGCCTCCAGAAGGGGGAGCACCTCTTCCAGGAGAGCCAGTCCTTTTTCCGGATCCGTCTTCATTTTCTTATGTCTGTAGAGCTCGCAGTCATAGTCCGGAAGCTCCTCGATAAAATCGATCTGGTCATTGATATCCGGGAAAATCTCTATCCTGGTCTTTACAAGCGCAGCAATCTTTTTGAGATCGTAATCCTTTGTAACCGTCTTTTTGATATAAGGTTCCGCCATCTCATAGAATTTACCGGAGTCCATCGCCTTTAGATATTCCCCGTTCATCCATTTCAGTTTCGTCGTGTCAAACACTGCCGGAGACTTACTCATATGGCGGTAGTCAAATTCTTTTACCAGTTCTTCCAGGGAAAAGATTTCGCGGTTGTCAGACGGGCACCACCCCAGAAGAGCCACATAATTGACAACAGCTTCTGAGACAAATCCCTGGTCAATGAGATCTTCATAGGAAGAATGTCCGCTTCGCTTGCTCAGCTTCTTATGGTTCTCATCCGTGATCAGCGGACAATGTACATATATGGGGATTTCCCATCCAAATGCCTCATAGAGACGGTTGTACTTGGGTGCTGACGCCAGATACTCATTGCCTCTTACTACGTGGGTGATCCCCATTAAATGGTCATCCACTACATTGGCAAAATTATAAGTCGGGAAACCATCGGATTTGATAAGGATCATATCGTCAAGTTCTGAATTCGGGACCGTAATATCACCATATATCTCGTCATGGAATGTAGTTTCTCCTTCATTCGGCACGTTCAGACGGATTACCCACGGTTTTCCCGCCGCCAGATTTGCCTCTACCTCCTCACGGCTTAAACCGAGGCAGTGCTTGTCATATACAACAATATCGGTACCGTCTTCCGATACGGACGTTTTCAGTGACTCAAGGCGCTCTTTGTCACAGAAACAGTAGTACGCGTCTCCCTGTTCCACAAGCTGCCTGGCATATTTCAGATAAAGTCCTGATGCCTGTCTCTCACTCTGGATATACGGCCCGTATCCGCCGTCCTTGTCCGGCCCTTCATCATGGATCAGTCCGGTCTTTGCAAGTGTCCTGTATATAATATCCGTGGCACCTTCCACATAACGTTCCTGGTCCGTGTCCTCCACGCGAAGGATAAAATCCCCTCCTTCATGTTTCGCGATCAGGTACGCATAAAGTGCTGTCCTTAAGTTGCCCACATGCATCCTGCCTGTCGGGCTGGGTGCAAATCTTGTTCTTACTCGGTTGCTCATTTCTTCTCTCCAATTTCAGTCTTTATTTTGCTTTTCATATTCAGATACTATGTCGGCAAGGAATTCATCGCATCTTCCGCGGATAATGATGTCCGCCCTCTGATCCGAATAGTGCTCTTTCTCTGTAACAAGGATCAGGTTTGGTCCGGTATAATACTGCAGGAACTGACTGCACAGAGGCGTTGTCAGATTAGCACCGAGCACCAGCAGGGTATCTGCCTTCCCGACCTCTTCCGCTGCCCTTGTAACGAGTGCATTATTGAGCATCTCCCCGAACAGACATACCTGCGGCCGGATGGCCGTCATACATTTCTCGCAGAGCGGCACCCCTTTCGCCTCTTTCATATATTCAACAGGGTATTTTCTCCCGCAGGAAGGACACACATTTTCATAAATCGTCCCCTTCATATTCAGGACATTCCTGCACCCCGCCCGGTCTTCAAGCCCCGCGATCCGCCGGGTAATGATCGAATCGATCAGCCCGTGATCCTGCAGGGTTTTCAAGGCATAAAAGCCCTTTCCGGGCGGAACTTCCGTTGCCTTCAGGATGAATTCTTTATAAAAACGGAAAAACAGGTCTTTTCTTGCTGAATAGAAGGCGCTGCTGAATATCTCCTCAAAAGAATATCCGTATTTTTCTTCTATTTCATAGGATTCCTTTCCATCGCGCAGAAGCGGATACCCGCTCTCAACCATCAGTCCGGCTCCGCTTAAGACTACAGTATATCTGCTGTCTTTTAAAATCTGAAGCATGTTTTTCTCTCTCATAAAGATCCCTCCCTTCTGCTGCTCTCTATATCAGCAGGTCATGTTTCTGTAATATAACAAGATGCCAGGGTCAAAAGGTCTAAA
>DWWO01000149.1 GCA_019119675.1 Candidatus Mediterraneibacter faecipullorum
ATCAGCCCGGGAGCACTGGGACACGATGATAACGAGCGTAAGAACAACCTTGTCCATGTAATGGACGGATACTTCGATCAGGGAGCGCATCATCTGAACGTGAATGTATTCGGCACAGAGAAGCTGATCGATGCTATGGAGCATCCGGAGAAAGAAGAGTATGCAAACTTCACGATCCGTGTATCCGGATATGCAGTGAAGTTCATCGACCTGACAAGAGAGCAGCAGCTTGACGTAATTGCAAGAACCTGCCACGATAGAATGTAATATATTCGGGGACGTAGTAAAATCGGATTTCACTACGTCCCCGATTAGGATTTACCCTGTCCCTTTTTCAGAATTACTCTGTCCCCGTTGGAAAGTTGCACAAAAGACAAACGATTTAACCACATTGTTTGTTGATGGTTTTGGTAATTTTTACAAAGGGGACAGGGGAAAGTTAAAAGAGGGACAGGGCTGTTTTTAATTCGGGACGTAGACAAATCGAATTTTACTACGTCCCCGAAAGGAGATATATGAACGGATATATTCATTCAACGGAAAGTTTTGGCTCAGTCGACGGACCGGGCGTCCGTTTTGTTATTTTTGTCGCGGGATGTCCGATGCGCTGCCAGTTCTGCCACAACCCGGACACATGGAATATGCAGGTGGGTGAGGAACGAAGTGCGGACGACCTTCTGGCGCAGGCGCTGCGCTATAAGTCTTACTGGAAAGACGGCGGCGGGATCACGGTAAGCGGAGGGGAGCCGCTCATGCAGATGGATTTCATGATCGAGCTTTTCAGAAAGGCAAAGGAAAAAGGCATCAACACAACGATCGATACAAGCGGGGCACCGTTTACGAGAGAGGAGCCGTTTTTCAGCAAGTTCAATGAGCTGATGAAGTACACGGATCTGCTGCTTGTTGATATCAAACATATCGACGATGAGCAGCACAAGATCCTGACAGGCCGCACCAATGAAAATATTCTGGATATGGCACGTTATCTGTCTGATATCGGGAAACCGGTGTGGATCCGGCACGTTCTGGTTCCGGAGAGAAATGACAATAATGAATATCTTGAGAAATTATATGGTTTCGTCAGTACATTAAAAAATGTGCAGAAGGTAGAAGTGCTTCCCTATCATACATTTGGAGAATATAAGTGGAAAGAGCTCGGATATGAGTATCCGCTGGCAGGAATCGAGCCGCCATCGAAAGAACGGATCCAAAATGCAAACAGGATACTGCATACAGGACAATGAGATTAAGGACAGGACCATGAGAGCTTGATATGCTCCTCAGATTGGACCTGTCCTTTTGAAGTTTGGATGGCTGCTTTATTTTAGGAAAATGAGCGCCAGCACACAGACGCATGCCTCTGTCACCGGAACTGCCATCCAGATGCCGGTAAGTCCGAAAAGTACGGACATGAGCCAGGCGACCGGGATAATAAGCACGAATCCCCGGAGGATGGAAACAGCGAAAGCCTGTTTCGGCCGGTCGATGGAACTTAAAAATGCAGCAGCGACAATATTGATGCCTGAGAAGAACAGGCTGACAAAATAAATCCTCATTCCGTTAGAAGCGATATCAGTGAGGAGAGGATCATGCTCGCGGTTAAACAGATCTGCGAGCGGTACTGCGAAGACCGCGATCAGCAAATAGGACAGCAGAGCAAAGCTCAGGGAAGTTGCCAGTGCATACCGGCGCAGATTCCGGCGCTGCTCCTCTCCGTCTTTTCCTGAATACCGGCTTACGATCGGCTGTACGCCCTGGCCGATGCCGGTGTAGATAGATACGAGCACCAAAGCGATGTTTGCCAGAATACCGTATGCCGCCACGCCTGTATTTCCGTTTAATCCCAGGATCAGATAGTTAAATACGATGATCACGACACCCGACGATAATTCCGTGACCAGAGAGGAGATTCCCAGTGTGCATATGTCGCCCCAGCGGATAAGGGAAAGCCTTGTCCGGACTGGCCGGAAGTGATTCCTTTTCTTTATAAAATGTACAGACATGATCAGCATGCTTATGACCGGGGCGGTCGCAGTCGCAAGAGCGGCTCCGGTCATTCCCATCCCCAGCGGATAGATAAATACATAATCCAGGACGATATTTGTGAGGCTTCCGACGATCATTCCGGTCATGGAAAGGCGAGGCGCACCATCATTCCGCACGAAACTGAGCAGCAGATTATTTCCCAGAAACAGCGGGGAAAACATCAGCAGGATACGGATGTAGTCAGTTGCATAACCGATCGTATCGGCATCCGCACCGAGAACCGCGGCAATCTTGTCAGGAAACAGTATCCCGGACGAGGAAAAGATCACAGCAGCGAACACCATGAGATACAATGCATGAGTAAAGATCGTGCGGTGCAGTGTGCCCTCAGGTTTGGTTGACGAGATTGTATACCTTGAGGCGGCGCCCATACCGATCATTAAGCCGGTGCCGTTCATCAGGCTGTATGCGGGAAGCACAAGGTTCAGCGCCGCGAGAGCATCAGAACCGATTCCCCTTGCAATGAAAAAAGTGTCAGCAAGGATGTAGCATGAATAACCGATCATACCGAGAACATTTGCTGATACATATTTCAGAAAGAGAGAAAAGACAGAAGGATTTGCTGCTGATGATGTATTCAAATCGTTATTTGTTTTATTGGATGTTACAGTCATGATATTTTCTCCATGAGATAATAAAAATTTTGCCAGTCCTGTTCCGGACAATCAGGGCAAGATGATGCGTGGCTATGTTACCACAGAATGGCGGGAGATTCAATCGCTTTCCTGTTTCTCTTTTTGACTTAATCTGAGTTCTGCGGTATGATAAATAAGATTTCAAGAGAGGAGTATAATGATGAACAAGAAAGAAATACTTGAGATCCGCAAGCAGTTCACACCTGCCAACTGCGCGATCACCAGGATCTGCGGGTGCTATGTGGATCACGAAAAGAATAAAAAGCTGGAGTCGAAAGACGCATTCCTTTCTCTTCCTGAGGAGGAAGCTTTTAAATATTTTGATATCTTTAAGAAAACACTTTCAGGAACTGTAGGAAAGAACATGCTGAACATGGAATTTCCGATCGATGCGGAGATGCCCGGCGGAACGCAGGAGTTCCTTCTGAAACTGCGCAACAGCAAGCTGGAAGACGATATGCTTCTGGAGGAGTTCTATGACAAGGTGATCGCTACATATGAGTATGCCGAGAATTATTATATTATCCTGATCCATGCGATGTATGATATCCCGGGAAAAACATCTGACGATCTTGAGATGTTTGACGCATCTGACGAAGTGTACGAATATCTGCTCATGAGTATCTGTCCGGTATCTCTGTCTAAGGCAGGGCTCTGCTATAATGCAGAGGACAACAGGATAGAGGACCGGATCAGGGACTGGATCGTGGATATGCCGGATAAGGGATTCCTGTTTCCTGCATTCAATGACCGGAGTACGGATCTCCACAGTATGCTCTACTATACGAAGAAATCATCGGATCTGCAGCCGGAGATGATCGATCAGCTCCTCGGTGCCAAGATGCCGATGTCTGCTGACGATCAGAAAGAGTCCTTCCAGATGATCATTGAAGACACACTTGGCGAGGAAGGAGACTATGAGACAGTCCGCAACATCCATGAGACGTTAAATGATCTGATCGAGGAGCATAAAGAAGAGCCTGAACCGCTTGCCCTGGACATGACGGAGATGAAGAAAGTCTTCGAACAGAGCGGCGTTGATGCAGAGAAGATGGAAAACTTTGAACGCAATTTTGAGGAAAATGCGGGAGAAAAGGCAACGCTTCTGGCATCAAATATCACAGAGACGAAGAAATTCAATATTGAGACGCCGGATGTGGTGATCAAAGTCAATCCTGACCGCGCAGATCTGGTCGAGACACGGATCATAGACGGACGTCAGTGCCTGGTGATCCCGGTGGACGATCATATTGAAGTGAACGGAATCAATGTAAGGACGATCAGTCGGAAGAGCAGTCCGGCAGGCGAAGACGTATCCGGCCTGACAGAAGAATATTAAACCAAAATACCGAAGAGACGGGGAATAGTATAAATGCTTTCAAAATGATTCCCGCTTCTTCGGTGTTTATTTTAATTTGATGCGTGTGATGCCATCTCCTGCTGTTTTGCAGTATCGAGGATAACTTCCATTCCGACTTTCTGGGGCTTCAGACCGCAGCTCTGATAAAACTTCATTGCGCTCTCATTGCAGCTCCATACATTCAGTGTCACATTATAACATCCCTGCTCTTTTGCAAAATCAAGGACTGCCTCATAGATCGTCTTACCGATATGCATGCCGCGTTTGGTCTCGTCCACACAGAGATCGTCGATGTACAGAGTCTTGATATCGGTCAATATATTATCATTTAAATGCTGTTGGAAGATGCAGAATGCATACCCCTGCAGACAGTCGTTTTCATCTACAGCGGCAAAGACAGGCCTTTGTTTATCATGCAGGATTTCCTTTAACTGGTCATCTGTATATTTCCTCTGCCCATACTTAAACAGGTCAGGGCGTCCTTTGTGATGTACGAGCGCCACCTGCGAGAGCAGGTCGTGGATCTGTGGGATATCTCTTTCTTCTGCCAAGCGTACTTTCATCTGTAACTTTCTCCTTTCATTATTCACTATATTATTATATCGCCCGGAGAGAATATGTACAATAAAAACAGTTGTTTTTGTATAATGTATTGACCTTATACAGTGTATAACCTTTATAATAGAGGAAATGCAGGAGCACTCGTCATCCCACTTCTGGCATTTGCTGTTTATGTCGGAATACTGATCCGATGGCATCAGAAGAATAAATGATTTCTGTCATATAATAGAATAAGTGAAACAGGTGATTGAAAGAATGAAGAAAATTTTAGATTATTTTTCAATAGACGGAGCAGTCGGCGGAAACCAGGAATGGTTTAAAAATGTAGTTATGTACATCGGCGGCTGCGCTGCGGCGACAGCATGCGACTGCTGTATCTATCTGGCGCTGCGCCGCGGCATGACAAATTTGTATCCATACAACGTCCATGCGCTGACGAAGCAGGACTACATCGACTTTTCTATGAAGATGAAGCCGTATCTCAGGCCTAGGGTGAACGGAGTCAATAAGCTCTGGATGTTCACTGAAGGTTTTGGAAATTACCTGAAAGATATCGGCGAGAACGGCTTGAAGATGAAAGAACTGCCCGGGACAGAAGAACTCCGCACAGCGGAACTCTTTATCAGACAGCAGATCGACAATGGGTATCCCGTGCCTTATCTCATGCTGAGACACAGGAAGGCATACTACAAAGATTTTGTGTGGCACTGGTTTTTGTGCTATGGATATGAGGAGCGGAAAGACGGATTGTGGATCACGGTCGCGACATATGGCGAGTCATATACATTCCAGTTCCAAGATCTGTGGGATACAGGCTATGAGGAGAAAGGCGGCCTGATCGGTCTGGCATAATTGCTCTTTTTTTCTCATTAAAACGTGTATGTGGACAGGAAAACTTGACCGGACAGGTCTTGCGTATTACAATCAAGTTAGTTACAACTAACTTGATTCTTTTTTACATGCGGGTATGGCGTGACACATCTATAATATATATTTTACAGGAAAGGGTGGGAAGATATGTTTAAGGTTTACAGGAAGCTGTTTGCCTATGTGCCGGAGAAGCGGTACCTGATCTATGTATCCGTTGTTCTGTCGGTTTTGTCTACGTTTGCAGCAGCCGGCGCATATTATTATCTCTATGTATTTTTTGACCGGCTGATCGTCGAGGGAGATTTCTCGGGCAGTGTTTTCTACGCATGGGTCATATTCGGACTGCTGATCGGCGGGAATGCAGTCTATTTTATCGGCGTGCTCGCATCCCATGTGCTTGGGTTCCGTCTGGAGACAAACCTGAGGAAACGAGGGATCGACGGGCTTGCAGGTGCGAGCTTCCGTTTCTTTGACCTGAATTCCAGTGGCAGGATCCGTAAGATCATTGACGATAATGCATCACAGACACATTCGATCGTGGCGCATCTTCTGCCGGATATCGCCAATGCCCTGGCGAAGCCGTTTCTGCTTCTGATCGTGGGCTTTATCGTCAGCCTGCGGGTTGGGATCTGTCTGACGATCCTGACAGTGGCGGCAGTCCTGCTTTATGCCGGCATGTCCGGTGAGACACAGTTTATGAAATATTATCAGCAGGCGCTGGAACGCCTGAGCGCGGAGTCTGTGGAATATGTCCGCGGTATCCAGGTTGTAAAGATCTTTAATGCGGATGCACGTTCGTTTAAAGCTTTGTACGAGGCAATCAGAGATTACGCGAAATTTGCCCTGAATTACTCTATGAGCTGTAAGGTGCCGTGGGTGCTGCTCCAATGGTTCATGTTTGCGATCACTGCAATCCTTGTTCCGTTTATTTTCCTGCTTTCGGGGATATTTACTCACGGTCCGGAGACGGCGCTGGAACTTCTGATGCTGATGCTCTTGTCCGGCGTGATGTTCTCTACGATCATGAAAGTCATGTATGTGGTCATGTATTCTTTTAACGGAGGCATGGCGGTAGATAAACTGGAGAATATGTACGAGGAAATGCATAAAGACACGCTGCAGCACGGTACCCGTGAGTCTTTCCTGAACTATGATATCGAATTTGACCATGTGACGTTCGGATACGGGGAGAAGCCGGTACTTAAGGACGTCAGCTTTACTTTAAAGCAGAACCGCAGCTATGCTCTGGTGGGAGCAAGCGGCAGCGGAAAATCTACGATCGCCAAGCTGATCTCCGGATTTTACAAAGTGGATAAGGGCGCCATCAAGATCGGCAGCCATCCGCTGGGAGAATACAGCGAAAATGCGCTATTGGAAAATATCGCATTTGTATTTCAGGATGTAAAGCTGTTTAAAACAACCCTGTATGAAAATGTAGCTCTTGCCGACAGGAACGCCGGACGGGAGAAGGTGATGGAGGCGTTCAGAAGAGCCGGGTGTGAGAGTATACTGGATAAGTTTAAGGATCGGGAAAATACGATGATAGGATCAAAAGGTGTCTATCTGTCCGGCGGTGAAAAACAGCGCATCGGAATTGCAAGAGCCATTCTGAAAGACGCAAAGATCGTTATCATGGACGAGGCAAGCGCTGCCGTAGATCCGGAAAACGAGCATGAACTGCAGAAAGCCTTTGCAGAGCTTATGAAAGATAAGACGGTCATCATGATCGCCCATCGTCTGACCAGCGTCCGCAATGTGGATGAGATTCTTGTTATTGAGGACGGCAAGGTGATCGAACGCGGAAACGATAAGGAACTGATGGCAGAAGATTCGCGTTACAGATTCTTCCAGGAACTGTATGCGCAGGCAAATGAATGGAGGGTGAGGGAACATGCGTAAATGGCTGGAAAGACGGTTTGCACTGACGCCGCAGGGGGCAGGGGATACGATGAAAGCGATCCTGGCGTCATTTCTTGTCTCGCTGTCTGCCTATGCACCGGCGTGTCTGCTCCTGCTTGTGATCGATGATTTTGTCCTTGGCCACCACCGGCCGGCGGCATTCTATATTGTTTTGTCCATAGTGATCCTTGTGGTGATCCTGATACTCATGTTTATCGAATATGACAGCATGTACAACACCACATACCGGGAGAGCGCAAACTTGAGGATCGAGATCGCGGACCGGCTGAACCGGCTGCCGCTTTCGTATTTTTCCAGACATGATATGTCGGATCTGACACAGACGATCATGTCGGATGTGGAAGCCATCGAGCACGCCATGAGTCATTCGATCCCGAAATTTGTTGCGTTTTTCTTTTACTTTCCTCTTTTGGCTGTCATGCTGATCGGCTACAACTGGAAGCTGGGACTGATCGTCATCGTTCCGATTGCTTTGGGCTACGGCCTGATCGCGCTGTCGAAACGGGTGCAGATCCGGATGAATAAAAAGTACTATCTCCAGCTCCGGAAGAATTCCGAGAGCTTTCAGGAAGCAATCGAAAATGCCCAGGAGATCCGGAGTTTCGGCCTGAATAAGACACTGCGTTCCGGACTCAACGCCCAGATGGAAGAGAGTGAGAAGCTCCATCTTCTCAGTGAGATCACCTCGGCAATCCCGCTCCTCTTATCGAATATTGTGATGCAGCTGTCTCTGGCACTGGTGATCATTGTCGGTATCAATATGATGATAAACGGCGAGATAAGCATTCTGGTCCTGATAGCGTATATCATCGCAGCACTGAAGATCAAGGAGGCAGTGGATACGATCAGTGAAAATGTATCGGAACTGTACTATCTGGACGCGCGTATTGAGCGGATCAATGATATCCGCAGCGCAGAAGTGCAGGAGGGTCAGGACACAGAGATCAGCAGCTGCGATATCTCCCTGCAGGATGTTACCTTTGCCTACAATGAAGACACACCTGTGTTAAACGGCGTGACATTTGAGGCAAAGCAGGATGAGGTGACAGCGCTTGTCGGCGTCAGCGGCTGCGGTAAGACGAGTATTCTGAGGCTGATCTCCCGTCTGTACGACTATGACGGCGGAACGATTACGATCGATGGAAAAGATATACAAGGAATATCTACGAATTCTCTGTTTAAAAAAGTCTCTATCGTATTTCAGGATGTGACCCTGTTTAACACATCTGTAATGGAGAATATCCGGCTGGGTGATAAGAATGCGTCGGATGCACAGGTCATGGAGGCGGCACGACTTGCCGGCTGCGATGAGTTTATCTCAAAGCTTCCGGAAGGTTATGACACGAAGATCGGGGAGAACGGTATTACCCTGTCGGGCGGCGAGCGTCAGAGGCTGTCGATCGCCAGAGCGTTTCTGAAGGATGCCCCGATCGTGATTCTGGATGAGATCGCGGCCGCACTGGACGTGGAGAATGAAAAGAAGATCCAGGACAGCTTAAACCAGCTGATCGCAGGAAAGACTGTTATCATTATTTCGCACAGACTGAAATCGGTGGAGCATGTGAATAAGATTGTGGTGATCGATGCCGGAAAGGTTGAGGCGTCCGGCACTCATGAGGAACTGCTGGATACCTCCCCGACCTATCAGAAACTTGTGAAAAATGCGACACTGGCGGAACAATTTATGTACTGATATTTAAATAAAAAGAATCTGGACAGAAAAGGTGCCTTGCTGCTTGAAGGCGCCTTTTTTGTGGTTTTGTAAATTTCTTGACTTATGGAGATCACTGTTGTAAAAGAATTTGTTGATGCATGTCATCGATGCGGTCCGGGATCTGGGACATTCAAATAAAACGGTAAAAGTAAGCGATATCAGCGTATATCTGAATGTGACGCGGCCGAGTATCACCAAGCTGGTCAATGAACCTGAAAAAATGGATGTAGTACAGAAGATACCGGACGAGGAAGACGGAAGGGGCATCCGGGTCAGACAGACTTCCGGATGTGTGGAGACACACTGAGGAATGCACCGGAGAGCTTGAAAATAAAAAGAAGATGAACAGTATCAATGTAAAGTTTTGTGAATAAAGTATAAAAAAACTGTGAAATCATACAATTTACCATTGACCATTTTGTGTAATAGTACTAGAATATCATTTAGTTAACTAACTAATTACAAATACAGAAAGGAGTCTGGCATGCAGTGTGAGGAGAAAGATATACCGGCATTCGGCCTGATGGGAATGCTGATGCATCAAATGATGAACCGCGCGAAAGGGATGTACCAGGAGTTTGACCTGAATAAAAGTCAGGCGGGAATCCTGTTTACCCTTCACCGCAGCGAGTCTATGTCCCAAAAGGAACTGGCTGCCCGGCTGAATGTGACGCCGCCGTCTATTACTTCATCCATACAGAAGATGGAGAGAGACGGATATCTGACAAGGCATCCTGATCCGGCTGATCAGCGGGTGATGCGGATGACACTGACAGAAAAAGGAAAATCCTGTATCAAAGGGGTTTATACAGTGGCAGAGCAGATGGAAGAGCTTATGTTCCGGGGAATGACAAGAGAGGAAATCCTGCTTTTTAAGCGTCTGCTTTTTCAGATCAGGGATAACCTGGATGAGAAATAATAGTTCAAGGCAAAATAGATGAAAGGAAAGACAGATAATGAAGAACTTGTTTAAATACGCGGCAGAGCACTGGAAGACACTGATCGCTATCATTATCGTGCTGTTTATACAGGCGTACTGTGACCTTTCTCTTCCGGCTTACACCTCCGATATCGTCAATGTCGGTATCCAGCAGGGCGGAGTGGAAGATCAGGTGCCTGAGTCAATATCAGTGGATGAAATGAACCGTCTGCTGCTGTTCGTACCATCGGAGGACCAGGATACTGTGCTTGATGCATATGAAGAGGACGACAGCACTTATGATGTTGAAGCTTATGTCATGAAAAAAGACATTTCAGAGGAAGATATCAGCAGTCTGGAGGAGATTCTTGCTTATCCGATGATGATGACTGCCGGCTTTGAATCTGGCAGCGATATGACTGCACAGATCGAAGAACAGATGAAAGCATCCCTTCCGGAAGGAACAGCGCAGGAAGAGATGACAGTATTTGATATAATGCAGATGATGCCGGAAGAACAGAGAGAAGCTATGGTGGACACCATGGAAGAACAGATGACTGATATGCCGGATACGATTCTGGATCAGGCGGCAGTCAGTTATGTCGGAACGGTATATGAAAATCTCGGAATAAACATGGATGATCTCCAGATACATTACCTGCTGACTACAGGGGGAAAAATGGCCGGGCTGGCATTTCTTGGAATGGCGGCAAGCGTTCTGGTAGGTTTTATGGCATCGCGAGTTGGAGCTGCCACGGGACGCGACCTGAGAGGAAGAGTGTTCCACAAGGTGGTAGGGTTTTCCAATAATGAATTTGACCATTTTTCTACGGCCTCGCTTATAACGAGAAGTACGAATGATATTCAGCAGATCCAGCTGATCATTGTTATGCTGCTCCGAATCGTGCTGTATGCTCCGATCCTTGCCATCGGCGGCATCATCCAGGTGTTCCAGACCAATGTGTCTATGTCCTGGATCATAGGCCTGGCTGTTGTGCTGATCGGTCTGGTCATTCTCGTGCTGTTCCTTGTTGCCATGCCGAAGTTCAGGATCATGCAGAGTCTGGTAGACAAGGTCAATCTGGTGATGAGAGAGATCCTTACCGGTCTGTCGGTCATCCGGGCGTTCAGCACACAGAAATACGAAGAAGAGCGTTTTGACAAGGCAAACCGTGACCTGACGAGAACAAACCTCTTTGTAAACCGTGCCATGACGTTTATGATGCCGGTCATGATGCTTGTAATGAACGGCATTTCAGTGCTTATTATGTGGAACGGCGCCCACGGGATCGATAACGGGGAAATGCAGGTTGGAGATATGATGGCCTTTATCCAGTATACAATGCAGATCATCATGGGATTCTTGATGCTATGTATGCTCTCCATTATGCTGCCGAGGGCGGCAGTTGCCGCAGACCGTGTACAGGAGGTACTTGACAGCCAGACTGTGATCCTTGACCCGGATCAGCCGGAGAAATTCTCCGGAAATGAGAAAGGACTGCTTACGTTTGACCATGTATCCTTCCGTTATCCCGGCGCAGATGAGAACGTGATCCACGATATTTCATTTACGGCGCGCCCGGGAGAGACGACAGCTATTATCGGAAGTACCGGAAGCGGTAAATCTACACTTGTCAATCTGATCCCCCGTTTCTATGACGTGACGGAGGGCAGCATTACCCTTGACGGCGTGGACATCCGCAATGTATCTCAGCATGAACTGAGAGAGAAACTCGGATACGTTCCACAGAAAGGCATACTTTTCTCGGGAGACATTGCCTCCAATATTATGTTCGGTAATCCGGAAGGCGGCGAAGAGGAAATGGTCGGGGCGGCTGAGATCGCTCAGGCTACAGAATTTATCGACCAGAAACCGGATGGATATAAGAGCCCCATCGCGCAGGGCGGATCTAATGTCTCAGGCGGACAGAAGCAGAGGCTGTCCATTGCCCGCGCAATCGCAAAACATCCGGAAGTGTTTATATTCGATGACAGTTTCTCAGCACTGGACTTTAAGACAGATGTTACTCTGAGAAAAGCCCTGAAAAAGAGAACGAAGAACAGTACGGTGCTGATCGTGGCACAGAGGATCAGTACGATCCTCAATGCGGAGCAGATCATTGTGCTCGATGATGGGAAGATCGCAGGTATGGGAACCCATCAGGAGCTTCTGAAGACCTGTGAGGTATATCAGCAGATCGCGGCTTCCCAGCTCTCCGAGTCTGAACTGAAAGCAGGACAGGAGAGAACGGAAAACAAAACTTCAGAAAATAGCAGCGGTCAGCAGACTGCGGACAATGGAAAGGAGGTGCCGGTACATGCCTGGAATGCACGGCCGTAATGCGGCAGGAGAAAAAGCAAAAGACTTTAAAGGTACGATCAAAAAGCTGATCCGGTATATGAGCGCGTTTAAATTCCACATGCTGTTTGTGGCAGTATTTGCAATCTGCGGAACTATCTTTAACATTGCCGGGCCAAAGATCCTTGGAAAAGCGACTACGGAGATATTTAACGGACTTGTGAGCAAGGTGTCAGGCGGGGCAGGCATTGATTTCGGAAAGGTAGGACAGATCCTTTTGCTCACGCTGGGACTGTATGTGATCAGTGCGCTCTGTACATTTATCCAGGGAATTATCATGACCGGGGTATCACAGAAAACGACTTACCGGTTGAGAAAAGAAATCTCAGAGAAGATCAGCCGTATGCCGATGAACTACTTTGATACAAAACCGGTAGGAGAGGTCCTTTCCCGTGTGACGAACGATGTCGATACGCTCGGACAGAGCTTAAACCAGAGTGCTACACAGATGATCACATCTGTTACCACCCTGATCGGTGTGCTGGTCATGATGCTCTCTATCAGCCCGCTTATGACGCTGATCGCAATCCTGATCCTTCCGGTTTCTGTGATCCTGATCTCGTTTGTGATGAAACATTCACAGAAATATTTCCGTGGGCAGCAGGCATATCTTGGAAATGTAAACGGACAGGTGGAGGAAATCTACAGCGGTCATAACATCATTAAAGCTTTTAATAAGGAAGAAGATGTGATAAAAACTTTTAATGAGACGAACGGAAAGCTCTATGATTCCGCATGGAAATCACAGTTCTTCTCCGGAATGATGATGCCGGTGATGCAGTTTATCGGAAATCTCGGTTATGTCGGAGTGGCAATCCTTGGAGGATTCCTTGCAATCCGTAATGTGATCGAGGTAGGAGATATCCAGTCATTTATCCAGTATGTGAGAAACTTCACCCAGCCGATCCAGCAGGTAGCACAGGTTACTAATATGCTGCAGCTTACCGCGGCGGCTTCGGAGAGAGTCTTTGAGTTCCTCGAGGAAGACGAGGAAGTGCAGACCGTGGAGGATCCGGTTTCCACAGAAGGATTAAAAGGAAGAGTGGAATTCGACCATGTACACTTCGGTTACAATCCGGATAAGATCATCATCAATGACTTCTCTGCAAAAGTAGAAGAAGGACAGAAGATCGCTATCGTAGGTCCGACGGGGGCCGGAAAGACGACAATGATCAAGCTGCTCATGCGTTTCTACGATGTAAACAGCGGTGCGATCAAGATTGATGGGCACGATATCAGAGACTTTAACCGGAACGACCTGAGAAAGATGTTCGGTATGGTGCTTCAGGACACATGGCTTTTCCATGGGACGATCATGGAGAACCTGCGCTACGGAAGACTTGATGCCACAGATGAGGAAGTGATCCAGGCTGCAAAGGCGGCCCATGTACACCGTTTTGTACAGACGCTGCCGGGCGGTTATAACATGGAACTTAACGAAGAGGCAAGCAATGTCTCACAGGGACAGAAACAGCTCCTTACGATCGCCCGTGCAATCCTGGCAGATCCGAAGATCCTGATCCTCGACGAAGCCACCAGCTCCGTTGACACAAGGACAGAAGTGCTGATCCAGAAAGCCATGGACAGCCTGATGAAAGGCAGAACAAGCTTCATCATCGCCCACCGGCTCTCAACGATCCGCGATGCAGACCTGATCCTTGTCATGAAAGACGGCGACATCGTCGAACAGGGAACCCACGAAGATCTGCTCGCCCAAAACGGCTTCTACGCCGACCTGTATAACAGCCAATTTGAATCAACAGATCAGACCTGCGCATGATGGAAAGGGTGCAGCCTTGTAAGCGTAGCTTACAGAAGGCTGCACCCTTTTTATCATGCATAGGGCGGACGCCCTACAGCGAGATGGAGCGCGAAGCGTGGAATCGAGCTGAGGTCTGATCGGACGGCAGGAGTGCAACCTGCGCATGCATAGGGCGGACGCCCTACAGCGATGCATTGAGCACTTGGCGAGGTGTTTTCGAGCCTAGTGCGAAAGTAGATACTCCGAGGAGAGCGAGGAGTATCATCATATGCGCTATGAAGCGCGGAATCGAGCTGAGGTCTGATCGGACGGTGGGAAAATAAGGATAGCATCAGACTTGAAAGTGTGTTAGAATACATGCGAAGAACAGTGGCAGAAAGGACGGATGGCATGGGATTTACACATTTTGACGAAAACGGCAAGGCAGTCATGGTCGACGTGACGGCAAAATCCGAAACTGTGAGAGAAGCCGCGGCGACAGGCAGGATCCTTGTGAACCGTGAAGTGTTTCAGGCCATAAAGGCCGGTACTGTCGGCAAAGGAGATGTGCTCGGTGTGGCGGCGACGGCCGGGATCATGGGGGCAAAACGTACATCAGACCTGATCCCTATGTGTCATATCCTCCCGATCACCAACTGTAAGATCAATTTTGATATGGATGTTGATGAATGCGCTATATACTGCACCTGTACGGTGAAAGTGACAGGAAAGACCGGGGTAGAGATGGAGGCGCTGACCGGGGTGAGCGTGGCGCTCCTTACGATCTATGATATGTGTAAGGCCATGGACAAGACAATGGAAATCGGTGAGATCTATCTTGTGAAAAAGACAGGCGGAAAGAGCGGGGACGTATATAATGACCTGCATGAACGGAAAAGAGCGTCTGATGCAGGAACTCCCGGTACTTTGAAGAAAGAGCTGAATATCCTTTAAAGAGACGGAGATGAGAACATGGAAGGGTATAGATGGAAAGCATCGGTCGTGACTTTAAGCGACAAGGGGTTCGCAGGTGAACGGGAAGACAAAAGCGGTCCTCTTATATGTGAAATGCTCACTGAGGCAGGGTATGATGTACAGGAGACTGTGTTGCTTCCTGATGAAATGGAAGAAATAAAAAAACATCTTTGCAAATTATGTGATGAAAAAAATAATGATATAATTTTCACTACCGGCGGTACTGGATTTGCTCCGAGAGACTGTACTCCCGAAGCAACAATGGCTGTAGCAGAGAGAAATGCGCCGGGGATAGCGGAAGCTATGCGACTTGCTTCCCTTAAGATAACTCCCCGGGCGATGCTGAGCCGGGGTGTCTCAGTTATCCGGGGGCAGACACTGATCATCAACCTGCCGGGCAGCCCGAAAGCAGTGAGAGAGAACCTTGAGGCTGTACTCCCGTCTCTGGATCATGGTCTGGCGATCCTGACCGGACGTGACGGGGAGTGTGCGCGATGAGAGACCAGTTTGGCAGATCGATCGAATATATGAGAGTCTCTGTGACAGACCGGTGTAATCTCCGCTGCGTTTACTGTATGCCGGCAGAGGGAGTGCACTGCGTCAGCCACAGCGACATTCTAACCTATGACGAAATAACAAGGATATGCAGGATCGCAGCGACAATCGGAATCAGCAGGATCAAACTCACGGGGGGAGAACCGCTTGTGCGACGGGGACTTCCGGAACTTCTTGGGATGCTTAAGAAAATCTCAGGTATCGAACAGGTCACATTGACAACAAATGGTATACTATTAAAAGAACAAATAAACAAATTGGTTTCTAAAGGGCTAGATGGAGTTAACATCAGCATTGATACTTTAAATGTGGACCGCTATGCAGATATCACAAGAGGCGGGAAACTGGAAGAAGCTCTCTCTGGTTTGGAAGCGGCGCTTTCATTTCCCGCTCTGACGGTCAGGATCAATTGTGTGCCCACACAGGATATGCCGGAAGAAGACTATATCAGTCTTGCACATCTGGCAAGGGATAAGGAACTGGATGTCCGTTTTATTGAGATGATGCCCATCGGGCTTGGAAAAAAGTTTGGAATCGTTAGCGAAGAGCAGGTTTACAGTATATTAAAAAATAAATTCGGTGAGGCGGCAGAGTGTACCGGCAGATTCGGAAACGGTCCGGCAGTCTATGTACATTTTCCGGGATTTAAAGGGAAGATCGGATTTATCGATGCCGTCTCTCATCAGTTCTGTAATACGTGTAACCGGGTGAGACTGACATCGGAGGGATATCTCAAACCGTGTCTACAGTATGGTACAGGATCGGATCTCAGGAAATTGCTGAGGAGCGGGGCTGATGATACGGCTGTCCGCCATGAGATGCGCAGGACTATTTATGACAAACCCGCCTGCCACCATTTTGCCGACTGTATTTCCGGCACCGGACAGACACTTGAGACGAGGGATATGTCTCAGATTGGAGGATGATTATAAAAAATGGGAACAGTGATCGCCGTCTGCACTAGCCCTGCCAAAGGGACGCAGAAAACAAATGTAAATGAAGCGGTATTTATAGAGGATTATGGAATCCGGGGAGATGCTCATGCGGGGAAGTGGCATCGTCAGGTGAGTCTTCTCTCATATGATAAGATAGAAGAGTTCCGCGCCCGCGGAGCTGATGTGGAGAACGGCGCTTTCGGAGAAAATCTTGTGGTGCAGGGGATTGATTTTCGCAGCCTGCCTGTGGGCACAAGACTCTGCTGCGGGGACGTAGTGCTGGAGATAACGCAGATTGGGAAAGAGTGCCATCACGGCTGTCAGATATTTCAGAAAATGGGAGAGTGTATCATGCCCCGGGAAGGTGTGTTTGCGAAAGTGATCCGCGGAGGGTCCATAAGCACAGGGGACGAGATGCAAGTAGCTGAACATGAATAGACGGACATTATTTTGTATTCTTTTGACAATAATGGTTCTGACGGCAGGATGTGCAGTTCAGACAGAAGAGACTTCGGGCGGCGGAGAAGAGATTCACATGACAGGGGATGGCGAATACTATACATTTCAGGATGTGGAAGGCAACAGCTATGATGCCCCTCTCCTGTCTGATGTGCCGCAGTGCACTTATGATTTCGATCATTTGAAGACGGATGAGACGACCGGGTATAAGAGTTTTGAAGATGAGGAAAACGGTGTGACGGCACGTTTTGGAATCGACGTTTCCGAATTTCAGGGCGAAGAGATCGACTGGAAACAGGTGAAAGACAGCGGTGTTGAATTTGTCATCATCCGTTTAGGATACCGCGCCTATGGAGACAGCGGCGAGCTTGTCCTTGATGCCATGTATGAACAGAATATCCAGGGGGCGCTGGAAGCCGGGCTTGACGTCGGAGTTTATTTTTTCTCCCAGGCTGTCAATGCGGCTGAAGCCGTAGAAGAGGCAGAGTTTGTCCTGGATCATCTGTCGCCCTATGAGATAACCGGGCCGGTTGTCTATGATACAGAGGAGATCAAGTGGGATACAGCACGCACAGATAATAATACAAAGCAGGAGTTTACTAATTTCTGCAAGGTATTCTGCGATACCGTTGAACATGCGGGATATGAATCCATGATCTACTCCAATATGAAGTGGATGGCGTTTACGCTTGATATGTCTGAGCTTTCGGAGTATGATTTCTGGTATGCGGATTACCATGAGATTCCCCAGTGCCCGTACGATTACAAAATATGGCAGTACAGTGAGGAAGGCGTAGTGCCGGGGATCAATGCAAACGTAGATTTGAACCTCTGGTTTGAAAAAGAGGAGAAGAGTAAATAGAAGACAGAAGGAGAATGAAGGATGAAATGGAATAAATTCCGGTTGAAGACAACGACAGAAGCGGAGGATATCGTCAGCAGCATGCTCATGGATCTCGGCATCCAGGGGGTGGAGATCGAGGATAAAGTTCCTTTGACACAGTCAGATAAAGAGCAGATGTTTGTGGATATCCTGCCGGAGATCGAGGCTGATGACGGTGTCGCATACTTGAGTTTCTATCTGGAGCCTGAGGATGATAAAGAGAAGATCCTGTCAGAGATCAGGCAGGAACTGCAGGAGATGTCTTCATATTTAAATGTGGGAGAGTGCCGGATCGAAGAGTCCGAGACTGAGGATGTTGACTGGGTAAATAACTGGAAACAGTATTTCCACCAGTTTTATGTGGATGATATTCTCATCATTCCTTCCTGGGAGAATGTAAAGCCTGAAGACAGTGACAAGATGGTGATCCATATCGATCCGGGTACTGCATTCGGGACCGGCATGCATGAGACGACCCAGCTCTGCATCCGTCAGATACGGAAATATGTGACGGAAGGGACGAGGATCCTGGATGTGGGCTGCGGAAGCGGGATCCTCGGCATGCTGGCATTGAAATTAGGAGCGGCGTATTCTGTGGGAACAGATCTCGATCCCTGTGCGATCGAAGCCACATATGAGAACATGGAAGTCAACGGGATTTCAAAGGACCGCTATGAGGTAATGATCGGGAATATTATCGATGACAAAGAAGTACAGGACAAAGTGGGATATGGATGTTATGACATCGTTGCGGCAAATATCCTTGCGGACGTTCTGGTACAGCTCACGCCGGTCATCGTAAACCAGTTGAAATCCGGCGGAATTTACATTACAAGCGGTATCATTGACGATAAAGAGCAGACAGTAGTTGACGCGGTAAAAGCAGCAGGACTCGAGGTACTTGACGTGACATATCAGGGAGAATGGGTCTGTGTGACAGCGCGTAAAAACTGACAGGAGCGAAAAGAGAGTATGCAGCAGTTTTTTGCAGATCCTTCATGGTTCAGGGACGGGAAAGTCATATTAGAAGGGTCTGACGTAAATCATATCAAAAATGTACTCAGGATGAGACCCGGTGAGGACGTGCGGATCAGCGACGGAAGCGGAAAGGTGTATCTCTGCTGTGTGGGTGCATACGAAGAGGGGACGGCGATACTGGATATCCTCAAAGAGCTGGACGCAGACATGGAACTTCCATCAAAGATCATTTTATTCCAGGGGCTGCCAAAAGGGGATAAGATGGACTGGATCGTGCAGAAAGCGGTCGAACTGGGAGCATATGCCATTGTTCCGTTTTCGGCGAAACGCTCCATCGTGAAGCTGGATGAAAAAAAAGCGAAAAAGAAACAGGAGCGCTGGCAGGCGATCGCCAAGGGAGCGGCAGAACAGTCCGGGCGCAGCCGGATACCGGAGGTGCGGAAAGTAATGACATTTGCAGAATCCCTGGATGAAGCGTCTGGTCTGGACGTTGTCCTGATCCCCTATGAATTGGAAGAGGGGATGGAGAAGACGGCGCGCATTATCGAAAATATCGCACCGGGCCAGTCCGTCGGGATTTTTATCGGCCCGGAGGGCGGTTTTGAGGAAACGGAAGTGGAACAGGCGAAAGAACATGGAGCACAGCCGGTCACCCTTGGAAAACGTATCTTAAGGACAGAGACAGCAGGATTGACAACACTCTCGATCCTTATGTATCATCTTGAAAGCAGAAATCATAATCTATAATTAAGAAAAATGTAAAGGAAAGGAACTATGGAAGTTTATCTGGACAATTCCGCCACTACCATGTGTTATCCGGAAGTGGGGGAATTAGTATATAAAGTGATGTGCCGCGATTATGGCAATCCGTCCTCCATGCACAGAAAAGGCGTGCAGGCGGAGCACTATATCCGGGAGGCGAAAGAAACGATCGCAAAAATACTGAAGGTCAATTCGAAGGAAATCTTTTTCACATCCGGCGGTACAGAGAGCGACAATCTGGCGCTGATCGGATGCGCCAGGGCAAACAAGAGAAACGGAAACCATCTGATCACTTCCTCTATCGAGCACCCGGCGATCTTAAATACAATGCGCTATCTTGAAGAGGAAGAAGGATTCCGGGTAACGTATCTTCCGGTGGACTCAAAAGGTACGATCAAACTGGATGCTTTGAAAGAGGCTCTCTGTCCTGAGACCATCCTTGTATCCATCATGTATGTGAATAATGAGGTGGGGACGGTACAGCCGGTGCAGGAGGCGGCCCGGCTTGTCAAGAAATATAACCCGTCCATCCTGTTCCATACGGACGCTGTACAGGGATATGGGAAATATCGTATTTATCCCAAGAGAATGGGGATCGATCTTCTGACAGCGAGCGGCCACAAGATCCACGGCCCGAAAGGGATCGGGTTCCTCTATATTGACAGCAAGGTGAAGATCAGACCCATCGTGTTTGGCGGGGAACAGCAGAAAAATATCCGTTCCGGGACAGAGAATGTACCCGGGATCGCAGGACTCGGGCTGGCTTCAAAGATGATCTATCAGGATCTGGAGATGAAAACTGCTCTCATGCGGGAATTGAAGAGCCATTTCATCGAAGGTATATCGAAGATTGAGAATACTACGATACACGGCTTTACAGATGAAGGAAGTGCCCCTCACATTATCAGTGTGGGTGTGGCCGGCGTGCGGAGCGAAGTGCTGCTGCATACACTGGAGGATAAAGGAATCTATGTATCGTCAGGTTCGGCATGTTCCTCAAATCATCCCTCTGTCAGCGGCGTGCTGAAGGGGATCGGAGCAGCAAGGGAGTACCTGGACGCAACACTGAGATTCAGTATGTCAGAATTTACGACAAAAGAAGAAATTGACTATACGCTGGAAACACTATATAATTGTATACCGATGCTTAGGAGATATACGCGGCACTGATGTGGAAAATGCAGGCGGCGTTTACGTGAACAAAGGAGAGAAACATGAGATTTCATTCATTTTTGATCAAGTACGGTGAGATCGGGATTAAAGGAAAGAACCGGTACATGTTCGAGGATGCTCTTGTGCGCCAGATCAGATATGCGTTAAAAGATGTGGACGGAGAGTTTATCGTGCATAAATGCCACGGAAGAGTATACGTGGACTGTGAAGGCGAATATGATTATGAGGAGACGGTAGAAAGCCTTAAGAAAGTATTCGGACTCGTGGGAATCTGCCCGGTTGTGAGAAAGCCGGTCAGAGAGATCGAAGAACTGAAAAAAGACATTGTTGCCTATGTGGGGGAGATGTATCCGGAAGGAAACAAGACTTTTAAGGTAGAGGCAAGACGCGCAAACAAACGGTATCCCATGAACTCCATGGAGATCAACTGCGAGCTGGGCGAGGCGGTACTCGATGCATATCCGGACATGAAAGTGGACGTCCATCATCCGGATGTAAAACTGAATGTGGAGATCCGCGAAGAAGTCTATATTTATTCGGAGATCATTCCCGGACCGGGAGGCATGCCTGTGGGGACGAACGGAAGTGCTATGCTGCTGTTGTCCGGCGGTATTGACAGCCCGGTGGCAGGTTATATGATCGCAAAGCGCGGCGTGGAGATCGAGGCAGTCTATTTCCATGCTCCGCCGTATACGAGCGAGCGTGCAAAAGAAAAAGTAGTCGATCTTGCAAAACTGGTGTCAGCCTATGCTGGTCCCATCAAGCTTCATATTGTTAATTTCACGGATATCCAGCTCTACATTTATGAGAAGTGTCCGCATGACGAGCTTACGATCATCATGCGCAGATATATGATGCGTATTGCAGAGCACTTTGCAAAGAAAGACGGATGTCTGGGGCTGATCACAGGCGAGAGTATCGGACAGGTGGCAAGCCAGACAATGCAGAGCCTTGCGGCGACAAATGCCGTGTGTACACTGCCGGTATACCGTCCGCTGATCGGTTTTGACAAGAAAGAGATAGTTGAAATATCAGAGAAGATCGATACGTACGAGACATCTATCCTGCCCTATGAGGACTGCTGTACGATCTTTGTTGCAAAGCATCCGGTGACGAAACCGAATGTGGAGAGGATCGCAAAATCAGAACTGAATCTGACGGAGAAGATCGACGAGCTGATGAAGACAGCGATCGAGACAACGGAAGTTATTACAGTCGCGTATGGCGATTAGAAACAGTATAAAGCGCGCGGGGATACAGATGAAAGATCCGCCGCGCGCCGGGGCAAAGAAAAAAGCTGCCTCATAAAGAGACAGCTTTTTTATGTGCTTATTACTTATTTGATAATGTAAGCATCCAGAGCTGCAAGGATGTCATCTACATTGCCGTCAGCGTGGATGTTGAGGTCGATCGGTTTAGAGAGATCCAGGCTGAAGATTCCCATGATTGATTTGGCATCTATAACATATCTTCCGGATACTAAATCAAAGTCATTGTCATACTTTGTGATCTCGTTTACAAAAGATTTTACTTTGTCGATTGAGTTTAATGAAATCTGTACGGTTTTCATTTTAAATAATCCCTCCTTGAATCATACAATAAAGTAAGGCTTTCCGCCTCATGTATATTCTACGGGATGCACTGGAAAAAGTCAAGAAACAAGAGGAAAAAAGAGGTAAAATTGTCATGAAAAAAGCGGCGCTGCACAACCTGGGATGTAAAGTAAATGCATATGAGACAGAAGCAATGCAGGAGATGCTGGAAAATGCCGGATATGAGATCGTTCCTTTCAAAGAAGGGGCAGATATCTATATCATCAATACGTGTACCGTGACCAATATTGCGGACCGCAAGTCACGGCAGATGCTGCACCGGGCAAGAAAGATGAACCCGGATGCCATTGTGGTGGCGGCAGGGTGCTATGTTCAGGCACAGGACGGGAAAGAGGCCGATCCGTGCATTGACATCGTACTCGGAAATAACCATAAAAAAGATCTGATAGAGATACTGGAAAAATATGATTTAAAAAGAACCGCCGGAGCAGTGGAAAAAAGGCAAGATGAGAAAATGACATGCACTGTGGCAGAAATCGAAGACATCAATAAGACCCGTGAGTATGAATCCCTGCATCTGACAAAGCCCGGAGACCACACACGTGCGTATATCAAGGTACAGGACGGATGTAACCAGTTCTGCACATATTGTATCATTCCCTATGCAAGAGGACGGGTCCGCAGCAGAGAACAGGAGGATGTAGTAAACGAGGTGAAAAGCCTTGCAGCCAACGGATATAAGGAAATCGTGCTGACGGGAATCCATCTGAGTTCATACGGGATCGATCATGACGGTGAGAGACATCTCCTGGATCTGATCCGCGCCGTCCATGAAGTGGACGGGATCGAGAGGATACGTCTTGGTTCGCTGGAACCGGGAATCATTACGGAAGAGTTTGCGGATGCTATAAGCGGACTTCCGAAGATATGCCCGCATTTTCATCTTTCCCTGCAGAGCGGGTGTGACGCTACCTTAAAAAGGATGAATCGGAGATATACAAGTGCCGAATATTACGAGAAGTGCCGTATTCTCCGGAAGTATTTTGATAACCCGGCACTGACGACAGATGTGATCGTCGGCTTCCCCGGTGAGACAGAAGAGGAGTTTCAGGAATCGCTGGCCTTTGTCGATAAAGTGGATTTCTATGAGACACATATTTTTAAATATTCAAAGCGCGAGGGGACAAAAGCGGCGCGGATGGAGGACCAGATCGATGAACAGGTCAAAGCGCAAAGAAGCGCTGCTATGATAGAACTGGGCCTGAAGAAAAAAGAAGCATATGAGAGAAGTTTTATCGGAAAGACCGTGGAAGTCCTTGTGGAAGAGGATGAAGTATATGAGGGGAAAACCGTTCAGGCGGGACATACAAAAGAGTATATAAAAATTGCACTAGAATCAGAGGAAAATCTTAAAAATACTATTGTAAAAGTGCAAATTGAAAATGATTCACAAATTATACGTTGAATTTTGAGAGGGATTATATTAGAATTGTAAATAGGGGTTCTGCGTAATCGAAGACATACAGAAAAGGAGGAAGATACGATGAGTGATCTTAGTAATACACAATTCTTTCAGGTAGAGCCGGGACCGCAGATCTCAGCAAAAGATATTCTTGAGATCGTATTTAAGGCATTGAAAGAAAAAGGATACAATCCGGTCAACCAGATCGTCGGATATATCATGTCAGGTGATCCTACTTATATCACCAGTTACAATGGGGCAAGAAGCCTTGTGATGAAGGTGGAGAGAGACGAGCTGGTCGAAGAACTTTTAAAAGCGTATATTGAGCATAATTCCTGGGAATAATCGGTTATGAGGATTATGGGACTTGATTACGGGACAAAGACCGTCGGAGTTGCGGTCAGCGATCCGCTGGGACTTACGGCCCAGGCTGTTGAGACGATAGGCCGGAAAGAGGAAAACAAGTTAAGACGTACATGTGCGCGTATTGAGGAACTGATCGCTGAGTACAGCGTGGAAAAGATCGTGCTTGGTTTTCCAAAACATATGAACAATGATATCGGGGAGCGCGCGGAAAAGTCGCTGGAATTTAAGGAGATGCTCCATAGAAGGACAGGACTTGAGATCATTATGTGGGATGAGAGACTCACTACAGTTGAGGCGGAGAGAACTTTGATCGAAAGCGGTGTGAGAAGAGAAAACCGCAAGAAACACATTGATCAGATAGCAGCAGTATTTATCCTGCAGGGGTATCTGGATCACCTTCATATAACGGAGGAACTGATACCGGATGAAGTGAACAGAAAGACCGGTGCAGGAGAATGATGATAAGGGGCAATTTTTATGGAAAAAGTAAGATTTGCTTTTGCAGACGGAAACGGGGAAGACGAGTTTTTTGTGCTTGAAGAGACGATGATCAACGGAAGTCAGTACATACTCGTAACGGATTCCGATGAAGACAATGCAGAGTGCCTTATCCTGAAAGAGACAGGAAGAAAAGGCGAGGGAGACTGCGTCTACGAGATCGTTGAAGACGAGACTGAACTTCTGGCAGTTTCAAAGGTGTTTGAAGAACTGCTGGAGGATGTGAATATAGAAATGTAAGGCATTTTCAGCCTTTACAATAGATCTATTACTGCGGGGAGACGAAAGAACGCGGATGGAACAGCAGAAAAAAACAGAAGAGCTGCTCAAGCAGAGACTAAAAGAAAAGGGCCTGAAAGTTACGCACCAGCGCATCCTGGTCCTCTCGGTACTTGAGCAGAACAGCGGCAGGCATATGACTGCAGAGGATATCTATGAGCTGGTATCTCAGGATTATCCGGAAATCGGGCTGGCTACGGTATACCGTACGCTGCAGCTTTTGTGGGATATGCAGCTTGTGGACAGGATCAATCTGGATGACGGGTGTGTGCGGTACGAGATCGGCCACCTGATAAAAGGTGACATGCAGCACAATCATCATCATCTGATATGCAGGAAATGTAATAAGGTGATCCCTTTTACAGATGATCTCCTGGATGATCTGGAGGATCATATAGAAAAGGTCACCGGATTTCATGTCCTGGATCATGAGTTGAAGTTCTATGGTTTCTGCAGGGAATGCATGGAAAAACAGAATTAACTGTCTTGAGGAAAGCAGCCTGTAAATACTGCTGTTCTTTTAGCGCCCGGAAGTAATGTGATACATAAATCATAATGGAGGTGCTTATTTTTTGAAAAAAGAGAAAAAAGGAAAATTGCGTATCATACCGCTGGGAGGCCTTGAACAGATCGGTATGAACATCACTGCCTTTGAGTATGAGGACAGTATTGTTGTGGTGGACTGCGGTCTGGCCTTTCCGGAGGATGACATGCTGGGGATCGATCTCGTGATCCCGGATGTGACATACTTAAAGGATAACGCGTCCAAGGTAAAAGGCTTTGTCATCACCCATGGACACGAGGATCATATCGGTGCTCTGCCGTATGTGCTGAAGGAGATCAATCTTCCGATCTATACAACAAAGCTGACAATGGGTATCATCGAGAATAAGTTAAAGGAACACAATCTTCTGCGCAGCACAAGGCGCAAAGTTGTCCAGCACGGACAGTCTATCAATCTGGGCAAGTTCCGGATCGAATTTATCAAGACAAACCACAGTATCCAGGATGCGTCTGCCCTTGCGATCTATTCCCCTGCAGGAGTGGTCGTTCATACAGGAGACTTTAAAGTGGATTACACACCGGTATTCGGTGACGCCATCGATCTGCAGAGATTTGCAGAGATCGGGAAGAAAGGCGTACTTGCACTGATGTCCGACAGTACCAATGCGGAGCGGAAAGGATTCACACAGTCTGAGAGGACCGTGGGCATCACGTTCGACCACATTTTTGCCGAGCATCAGAATACAAGGCTGATCATCGCAACGTTCGCATCCAATGTGGACCGTGTGCAGCAGATCATCAACTCGGCATACAAATACCACAGGAAAGTCGTAGTAGAGGGGCGGAGCATGGTCAACATCATCTCCACGGCGTCAGAGCTGGGCTACTTGAATGTGCCGGAAAATACGCTGATCGAGATCGATGAGATGAAGAATTATCCGCCGGAGAAAATGGTACTGATCACTACCGGAAGCCAGGGAGAGTCCATGGCAGCTCTCTCAAGGATGGCAGCGGACGTCCACAGGAAAGTGACGATCCAGCCGAACGATACGATCATCTTCAGTTCCAACCCGATCCCGGGAAATGAAAAGTCCGTATCCCGCGTGATCAATGAACTGTCCGCAAAAGGCGCGGAAGTGATCTTCCAGGATACGCATGTTTCAGGACATGCCTGTCAGGAGGAGCTGAAACTGATCTATTCTCTTGTAAAACCGAAGTATGCGATTCCGGTGCATGGTGAATATCGTCATTTGAAAGCAAATGCCGAGGTTGCCAAATCTCTTGGGATTCCGAAGCAGAATGTGTTCATTATCCAGTCAGGGGATGTTCTCGAACTGGATGACGAGTCTGCAAAAGTCGTGGACAAGGTGCATACAGGTGCCGTACTCGTGGACGGCCTGGGAGTCGGCGATGTGGGAAATATCGTGCTCAGAGACCGTCAGCATCTGGCGGAGGACGGTATCATCATCGTAGTTCTTACACTGGAGCGCCGGACAAACCGCCTGCTTGCAGGACCGGATATCGTATCCCGTGGTTTTGTATATGTCAGAGAATCAGAACAGCTTATGGAGGATGCAAGAAAGGCAGTCTCAGACGCGCTTGATAAATGTCTGAGCGGACGCCATACAGACTGGAATAAGATCAAGCTTACGATCCGTGATGCAATGAACGACTATATCTGGAAGAAGACAAAGAGAAGGCCTATGGTCATTCCGATCATCATGGATGTGGATGTTTAGAGACGGATTATATTGAAAAATAAGGAAACAGATCAGATGCACAGGGGATGTTCTTCTGTGCATCTGTGTCGGATGAGGGTGTGATCATATGATAGTAGATGAGCGTATCATCACTTTTATCAACTCACTGGACACAAAGAACAGTGAGATACTTGAGCAGATAGAAACAGAAGCGAGGACAGCTGATGTGCCGATCATAAGAAGAGAGATGCAGAGTCTCCTCAAGGTCCTTCTGTTGCTGAAAAAGCCTGCACGTGTGCTGGAAGTGGGGGCTGCGGTAGGTTTCTCCGCACTGCTGATGAGTGAATATATACCCGAAGAAAGCCGGATCACAACTATCGAAAACTATGAAAAGAGAATACCCGTTGCCCGTGAGAATTTCCGCCGGGCGGGAAAGGAAGATCAGATTACTCTGATCGAGGGGGATGCAGCCGAAGTCCTGAAGACGCTGGATGGTCCTTATGACTTTATCTTTATGGATGCGGCCAAAGGACAGTATATCCATTATCTTCCGGATATCCTGCGGCTTCTGCCGCCGGGCGGCTGCCTTGTCTCCGACAATGTTATGCAGGACGGTGATGTGATCGAATCAAGGTTTGCCGTCGAGCGGAGAAACCGGACGATCCATGCCCGGATGAGGGAATATCTCTATGAACTGAAACACAATGACTCACTCACGACTTCGATCATCCCGCTGGGAGACGGTGTTGCAGTGAGTATTAAAAACTAGTCAGACGTAGTGAATGAAAAAGCCCGGGGAAGCGGGCAGTAGATGCGTAAACGACATAGCCCGTCTCAGGGCAGGAAAGGACAGGTAAGATGAGCAGACATCCTGAATTACTGATCCCGGCGAGCAGTCTGGAAGTATTGAAAACAGCCGTGATCTTCGGCGCTGATGCCGTATATATTGGCGGTGAGGCTTTCGGTCTGCGCGCCAAAGCAAAGAATTTCTCTATGGAAGATATGAAAGAGGGAATCGCATTTGCCCATGAGCGTGGCGTGAAAGTATATGTGACGGCAAATATCCTTGCCCACAACGACGATCTGCCGGGAGTGCGGGAGTATTTTAAAGAGTTAAAAGAGATAAAACCGGATGCGCTCATCATAGCAGATCCCGGTGTGTTTGATATCGCGAAAGAAGTCTGCCCGGAGATTGAGCGGCATATCAGCACGCAGGCTAATAATACCAACTATGGAACCTATAACTTCTGGTACCGCCAGGGAGCGAGCCGTGTGGTATCGGCAAGAGAGCTGTCCATGAAGGAATTAAAAGAACTGCGTGCAAATATCCCGGAAGATCTTGAAATCGAGACGTTTGTCCATGGGGCGATGTGTATTTCTTATTCCGGCAGATGTCTTTTGAGCAATTATTTTACGGGGCGGGACGCGAACAGAGGCGCCTGTACGCATCCGTGCCGCTGGAAATATGCGGTCGTAGAAGAGACAAGACCGGGAGAGTACATGCCGGTCTATGAGAACGAACGCGGCACATATATCTTTAACTCAAAAGACCTGTGTATGATCGAATATATCCCGGAACTGATCGATGCAGGAATCGACAGCTTTAAGATCGAGGGGAGGATGAAGACCGCCCTTTATGTGGCTACGGTAGCCCGGACTTACAGGAAAGCGATCGATGACTATCAGAAAGATCCGGAACTGTACCGGAAGAATATGCAATGGTATCTCGATCAGATTTCAAACTGTACTTACCGCCAGTTCACGACAGGTTTCTTCTTTGGAAAACCGGATGAGAATACGCAGATCTATGACAGCAACACATACAATAAAGAGTATACCTATCTCGGCATCGTAGGGGGGACAAATGGCGGTCTGTGCAGGATCGAGCAGAGAAATAAATTCTCTGTGGGCGAGACGATCGAGATCATGAAGCCGGACGGCCGTAATGTGGAAGTGAACGTCAAGCGGATCATGAACGAGGACGGAGAAGATCAGGAGAGCGCGCCACATTCCAAGCAGGTGCTGTGGGTGGAACTAAGCGAAGTGCCGGAAGAGTACGATATACTGCGCAGAAAAGAGTGAGAAATTCGTAATTTATTTGAGAGACATTTCTCAGTAAAATATCCGAAAATCACTCGGATA
>DWWO01000001.1 GCA_019119675.1 Candidatus Mediterraneibacter faecipullorum
TCCGTAGGCATCATAGTTGGGGGCTTTTGCCCCCAACATCTTAGTATATCTGTCAGAGAAATAATGACCGGCAGATCAAAAAAAGCAGAGGATAAGAAAATATGAGGAAGAAGAGCAAAGAGAGGACAAGCTGCGAGACCTGCGCATTCTATGTCTATGACGATGAATACGGGGCGTATCTGTGCGACATGAACATGGACGAGGACGACTATGTGAGGATCATGTCGGACAGGTATTATCAGTGCCCGTATTATCGGAACGGGGACGAGTATGCTGTGGTCAGAAAGCAGATGTAGAATTAGGGCGATCGAACTGAAGAGGAACTCAGGAACTGGATCAGAAACTATGCCCGAAGCATTCCGGAAGAAGAACGCGGAAGTTTTCTGGAACAGATACAGATCAGAAAATCGCGCAGCCATAATGAAATACTGCAGGAGCTTACAGACTGGTGTGAAAAGATCGAAGAGGGCGAAATTACGCTTTCCTGCAGCGGCTATGAAGAATATGGAGAAAGCTGGCGGGACCGCGACTGGGTAACGGAATATGAAGATCCGATGAGGATCGGGGCACAGTTAAAACGCTATTATGAAGAAGCGGAGCAGGCTGTCTATGACAGGGATTATGAATCTGCGGGCCAGATGTATTGGAGTCTTGGAGTACTGAACAGTACAGCCGACGATGTATATGGCGGCGAACCGGCAGAATTGGGGATAGAGGAAATGGTATCGGAAAATCTGGTTTCTCTCAATCTGAAGCAGATCGCAATACTGGGAGATATGAAGGAAAAGATTTATACATATCTGGAAAAACCGATCGATGCCCGGGTGGAAGCAATCGTGGGCGGCAGTCACCGCGGAAGTTATTATAAAGCCGCCAGACTGGGAGCGGCGCTTGGAGAGGTTGAAGAGTCCATGGGGAAGGCTCGCGGCAAAGCGGAACGTGTGAGCAAATATCTGGCTGAATTCCCAAGGCACAGGGCGTTTAAACAGGAAATGAAAGCGTACATGTGAGAGAGGAAGCGGAAGATAAATTATCTGAAAGAGAGAGGAAGAAAAAATGAATAAACAATGGAAAGTGTTTGACGAACTTACAGAGCGATGTTACACAGATATGATCAGAAATACAGTAGATATGGTCAATTGGAACAGCAGCTTTAAACTTTTGACAGAAATTATCTCAGACGGACGTGCCGGGAATCCGGATTTTGCAAAAGAACTTTATCTTCTGGATGATGAGACGGATTATGAACATGACCTGCAGGGATGGATGGAGGATTATCTTGGAGAGCTGGAAATCCGCGAGATGTATGCAGAGCTTGAATCTGTCTGCCGGAAGCTGCTGGGGATGTTTGCATGGGAAGAGGAATCCCCTTCGGATATCCGTTTCCTGCTGGCGTCTGCCCTGGAGGGGCAGGGGAAAACGCAGGAGTCGCTGAATTTATGCAGAGAATGGACAGCGAAAGAACCGGATAATCCGTATGCCGTTGCCGCGCTCGTCTATGCAAAGATGAATGCAAATGATCTGGAAGGCGCGGAAGAAATCGTGAAACAGCATATATCGGATAGTACTGTGTGTGATGAAGATAATGATGTGATCTTTGCGGCGGCTGTACGGCTGTATCAGAAAAACGGAAATAAAGAGATGGAAAAGAAGATGGATAATGCGCGGGAAGAATATGACAAAAAACTGGGGGCATACCTGATGGGCCTGGGGGACGAATTTGAATTTGGGGATGAAGAGGAGTTTGTGGATGATGAATTACCGTTTAACTGATAAAATTGGTCTTATCACCGAAAAAAAGGCAATATTATTTGATGTGGATGATACACTGTACGACCAGACAATCCCGTTTAAAGAAGCGTATGCACAATATTTCGGAAATGAGCCGGCGATACCGGCGGAGGTGATCTATCCTGTCACGAGAAAATACAGTGATCAAGTGTATTCTCAGGCCATGGCAGGACAGATCACAATGGAAGAACTGTATATATACAGAGTGAAGAAAGCATTTGAAGAATATAGCATTACGATCACAGTTGAAGAGGCTCTGGCCTTTCAAGAAGTATATGCAGACCGCCAGAAACATATCCATATGTCGGAAACGATGGAGAGGCTACTGGACTACTGCTCAGAAAAAGTGGAACTCGGAATCATCACAAACGGCCCGTCGGCACACCAGTGGAATAAGGTGAGGAGCCTGCAGGCGGAGAGGTGGATCCCTCATGAAAATATATTTGTATCGGGAGATGTGGGCGCGGAGAAGCCGGATAAGAAGATCTTTGATCATGCGAAGCGAATGATGAAGCTGGAAGATGCGGAAATATGGTTTGTCGGGGATTCATATGAGCTGGATATGAAAGGCGCGGTGAATGCCGGATGGAATGCGGTGTGGATGAACAGAAGAGGGCGCGAAAAAACGGATGATCATCTGAAAGGAATGTATGAAGTCGGGACGGAAGATGAATTATTTGAGAAGATGAAAGAGATTATGGGTATATAAACATATTCATCCCGTATTTTTGGACTCACTTTTTGTTAAGGTAAGTATAACAAAAAGTGAGTTTTTCTATGTCCGGAACTCCGGGCAGAAAGGATGGGTGTTATGAAAGAAATCAATCTGACGATTACAGGGATGAGACATTATTACGGTAATGGTGTATTTCATGTGGGCGATATTCTCCGCTGCAGGAAAGAGCCCGAGAATGAATATGATGCAGAGGCTATACAGGTGCTGCTTCCGGTATACGGAAAAGTCGGCTATATTGCAAACAGCCCGTATACTGTAGCGAAAGGGACTTTAAGCGCCGGGCGGGCGTATGACCAGGTTAAGAAGAAGTCCTAAATCTAAGATTTTTGTATTGCAGGCAACTATGCGCTGTATGAGAAAGATTACAGATCAACAGCAGCGAGCAACTGTATATTTGTCTAAAAGTAATATGGACATTCTGAATGAAGAGTTAAAGAAAAACTTCAGGACCACTATTGAGGAGTTGAAAGGAAAAGCGCCAACATCAAAGGAATCATACCATGTACGCGTAATGGAACCGCCACGGAAACTTAAGATGAAGAAAATCCATTACGAGTATAAAATAGAAGAAAATGAATTTTCGGGGATAATGGACTTTGATTTAGAGAGTATAGAAACGGATGTTTACGATGCCAGAATCTATGTAAAGGAAGGCCTTGCGAACGAGACTGTGGTGAAAGAAGCAAATGCCAACTATATGGTAAATAGGAAGGTATATTCAGAGATAACATTAATAGCTGAAATAGCCAGATATTTTCCGACACTTCGTTGTACTCAGATTTCAAAACTATTGAGAAATTCTAAAGATGGAATGCCGTTTATTTTGTTGTGCGTTAATGAACATAATGAGGTGCTGGATGAAGTAATTATTCCTAAAATTTTCGATGCACTTTATACTGTTACACGGAAAAAAGTAAAAGAAGATATTGAGGTAGAATTACTTCGTAAACCGAAGAAAGGCGGTTGTTACGAGCTTCAAGGAACTGAGGAGATGACGATAAAAATGGATTCGCCGGACACTGTTGTGCGAGATAATCGGGAGAAGAGTTTTCATGCAGATACATATATTTTTGATTCTAAACCGGAAAAGAAACTGTTTTTAGATCTACTGAAGAATAAAAAAGTATTAGAAGCTTATTTTACAGGAATGTTTACAAGTGATCAAACAGATTTCAGTGTTCCTTATATTGATCCTGAATCTCATCGGTTACGAAAATATTACCCAGATTTTTTGGTTAAGCTGGATGATGGTTCTTACCTCATCCTGGAAGTGAAAGCGGATTATATGACGGAAGATCCTACGGTTGAGGCGAAAGAAGCGGCGGCGAAAGATATTGCAACTGAAAGTAAGATGGAATATCGGATGCTGAAAGCGAGCGAAATAATGAAAGGGAAAATAGAGATTTAAAAAGCGAATAGAGTTTAGTGTTCAATAGGGCTGCATGGCTTTGCTGTGTTGGCTCTATTTATATTTGACTATTTGTCCCAATATTGACAATGATGTCCCAAAATGATATATTCTAATTATAAAGAGTTTCAGGAGTGGTGTTATATGAAAAAGAAGAATGTGATTAACCTGATCAAATATTATGCAGAAAATAATGATGCGGCGTTCAGAAGTGAAGCATATGAGATTGCCAAAGATTTTGATGCGTCAGGAGATTACCAGTTAGCAGAATATATTATGGCTTTGATGTCAAATGCTAATACATTTGTGCCACAAATGAATGAAAATGAATCAGCCTTATTTGAGAAGGTGGAAATATCGAGTGATATTTTAGTTTTACCAGAGATTATTACTCAAGATCTTCTTGGTATTGTCAATGCAGTTGCCCATAATGTAGGAATTAATAAATTTCTTTTGCAGGGAGCTCCGGGAACTGGAAAGACAGAGGCAGTAAAGCAACTGGCAAGAATTTTAAATCGAGAGATTTTTATGGTAGATTTTTCGGCTATTGTTGATAGTAAATTAGGACAGACACAAAAGAATATAGGGCGGCTATTTCAGGAAATAAATAGTTTTCCGCATCCGGATAAAGTAATTGTTTTATTTGATGAAATTGATGCCATAGCACTGGATCGAACAAACGCTAATGATCTCAGAGAGATGGGTAGGGCAACATCCGCAATGCTGCGGGGGATGGATCGTCTGGATGAACGGGCTGTATTGATTGCAACGACAAATCTTTATCAATATTTCGACAAGGCATTAACCAGGCGATTTGATTCAATTATTGATTTTAACCGTTATACACAGGAAGATTTAATTAAAGTGGCAGAAGAATTATTGAATACATTTCTAGAAAAATTTAAGCTGGCCAATAGGGATATTCGGCTATTTCGAAAAATTATTCAATTGTTGGATCCGATTCCATATCCGGGAGAGCTAAAAAATGTTATTCGGACATCTGTTGCCTTTAGTGATCCTGATGATGGGATGGATTATTTTAGGCGATTATATTATACGATATGCGGAGAAATGCCACAGAATTTAGAAAAATTGCAGGCGCAGAATTTTACTGTAAGAGAAATTGCTATTCTTACAAAAAAATCAAAAAGTGGGGTTGCCCGGGAACTCAAGGAGGTGAATCTGAGTGAATAATATTCTACAATTAAAAGGTCAATTCCAGAAAAGAGAAAATACTGGCGGTGGAGGTCCTATCAATTTACCAAAAGGTAAAATGGTATCGGCAGCACATTTGCGGGAACTGATTCAACAGTTGAAAAGTGTTTATAGATATTGGGAAAATCGAACTGAGATAGGGGGAACTCTTGTAAGTGCCTACTATTACCATATTGTTGCAAAAAGTAATCGATTAAAGACACTGTTGGGAGAAGGAAGCAAATCTCCGAACGAATCTGTACGAGGTGTTAGATTCATTCAGGAAGATGACGAAACCAAAAAACATGTGTTTACACATTTTGTTTCAAGACAGATAATACAAGATACGATTGAAAAACTGGAACTTGCACTGAAAATTGTAGAACGGGATTATGGAGATCGCATTTCACATGATGATATAGAGGCTATTAATAAAGGTCGTTATAAGGATAAAAAACCTGCAAGAACAGTATTTGTAAAAATCATTGTAGATGCATATTATTTGGAACGATTTGGTGTAGATCAGGAATATGAAAAAAGGGAAATTACCAATGATTCAATCATAACGATATACAAAACAGGAGTGGATACAATCAGCCTTCTCAGCAAGTTCGGGATTGATATGATTAATGCGGAGATGTTGAATGATACGACTCTACGACTTACACCAGATGAGATTAAGATTTTGCAGGATAAAGCTCCGTATTTGATCGCAATGGGTGTAGTAGATTTTTCCAAGATTTCATTCGATGCGCCTGATTATTTGAAGAAAGAGGAGCAAGAAAAGATTTTATCGATTCCAAAGCCTGGAAATGAGCCCGTGATTGGCGTAATAGATACTCAATTTGATGAGCTTGTATACTTTCATGAATGGGTGGATTACAGAAAGGTGATTCGGGACGATATCGATTTATGTCCGGAAGACTATATTCATGGAACGGAAGTGTCATCTATAATTGTTGACGGACCAAGTTTTAATCCAAATTTGGATGATGGCTGTGGACGATTTCGAGTTAGACATTTTGGTGTTTCAGTTGCAAAAGGATTTAGTTCCTTTACTATACTAAAAATGATTCGAAACATCGTAATGGAAAACCCAGATATTAAAGTTTGGAATTTGTCATTAGGTTCCGCGATGGAGATACATGAAAATTTTATTTCTCCGGAAGCAGCAGAACTCGATCGAATTCAAAGTGAATATGATGTGATTTTTGTTATTGCAGGTACAAATAAGCCAAAGAATGAAAAAAAGAAGGATATGAGGATAGGTGCACCTGCGGATTCGTTGAATTCATTGGTAGTTAATGCTGTAGATTTTCATGGGAGGCAGTCTTCCTATACTAGGACAGGGCCTGTTCTATCCTTTTTTCATAAACCTGACGTGAGTTATTATGGTGGGGATGGACCAGATAAAATAATCGTGTGTGATCCGTTAGGAAAAGCATATGTTACCGGTACATCTTTTGCGGCGCCGTGGATTACAAGGAAGATAGCCTATTTAATTTATGTTATGGGATTAAACAGAGAAGTGGCAAAGGCCTTAATCATTGATTCTGCTGCTGGATGGAAAAAAAGTGATATTCCTACTCTTAATCGCACAGGATATGGCATTGTGCCTAAGCGAATCGAAGAGATTTTGCAATCTCAGGATGATGAGATACGATTTATTATGACAGGGACAATCGAGGATTTTGAAACGTATACCTATAATATTCCAGTGCCTCAGGATGTGAAGGGATTCCCCTATTTTGCAAGGGCTACTTTGGCATATTTCCCGAAAAGTGATCGAAATCAAGGAGTAGATTATACAGGAACTGAGATGGATATACATTTTGGAAGAATTCAGGAGAAAAATGGAAAGCCTACAATCAAGTCAATCGACCAAAATAAACAGTCAGAGGATGGCCCTATTATCCTTTATGAAGAAGAAGCACGACAGATGTATCGAAAATGGGATAATATTAAGCATATTAAGGAAATTGTAAAAAGTAATGCCAGATCCCGTAAAGTATATGGTGCTGGTATGTGGGGCTTGAGTATAAAGACGAAGGAAAGAGCACAAGTAAAAGCGGGACGGGGATTACAATTCGGTGTTGTGATTACACTGAAGGAAATGAATGGGGTGAACCGGATTGATGAGTTCGTGAAACTTTGCATGATGCGAGGATGGATTGTTAACGAGTTGATTATTGAAAATCAGATTGATATCTACATTAAAGCAGAAGAAGAAATAGAGTTCGAGTAATTTGGAAGATATTTATCCCTTAATATAAGGATAAATATAAATTGCGGTATTGCTTGGCAGAGCAATACCGCAAGTCGGATACACAGTTGGTAATCCGAATCTTGATAGATCAAAATGATTATATAAAATATAGTCACTCATTTCAAGATATTATTTCCAACTGAGAAAGGAAGGAAAATGATATGCGGAAGACATTTCGTGTGAAAGTCACAGCTACACCTGTTTCAAAAAGAAGTGTACGAGTTAAAACTTCTGTGACAAGCGGTGGAAGTACGAAGACAAAAAGCAAAACGATTAGATTGAAATGAGAGGAGTGATATTTATGCCTGTACATCATGGTGGGAAAGTAGGAAAGGCTGCAAAAACACTTGCATCAAAAGGTGGAAGTAAAAGTTCAAAAAGTAAAGCTGGTACGACATTAGCGAAACATAAAGCGGCAAAACATTAGGAAAATTAAAGAAGATAATTATTGAATATCTGGATTACAGATAAATGACGATATCTGTAATCCAGATATTTTATACTCGTGTCAGGTGATGGAAATGATATATAAAAATATCAAAGCAATCCGTGAGGATAATGATCTGACACAAAAGCAGATGGCTGAGTTATTGAATGTAAGCCAGAATACATATAGTCAATATGAGACTGGGAAAATTGAATGGACGGCAAGCTCGCTTATTATCATTGCGGATTATTTTAATGTGAGTGTCGATTATTTATTAGATCGGACAAATGAAAAATAATTTCGGATAAATAAGAAAGAAGGGAGACTATGCAATTTGATCCAGGGTTACAAACGGGAGATATTTTGACTTTTAAGACGTTAAGGGAAAAATTTGAATGTGGAAATACTGGAGGAATTTTGCCCTCTAACAAAAACAAAGCGATAGTTATTATCTAACCACACTAAAGGCATATATGGTGATAGATGGGAAGGGGATATCCTGCACTATACGGGAGCCGGACAGGAAGGAGATCAAGAATTAACTAGAAATAATAAATCCTTATTAGAAGCTGAGAGCAAAGGGTATAAAGTGTATTTTTTTGAAGTGGAAAAAGCATACGAATACATTTATCGGGGAATTGTTAAGGTGGTAGGAGAACCTTATCAGGAAGAACAGCCAGATAAGAATGGAAATATGCGAAAGGTATGGATGTTTCCAGTAAAGATGGTAAAAGATGTGGAGACGGCAGAAGCAGAAGCGGATGAAAAATTACTTGAGGCATTAGAAAACTTGTCAGAAAGGGATTATCCTATTCCTGATTTTGATTATATTCTCACGCCACAGGATAAGACACCGCCAATTACTCGTGACCACATTAAAATTCGTACAAGAAATCCAATGCATTCAGCAATTGCATTACGTTATGCAGGTTTTTTATGTGAAATCGATAGAGAACACCCTTCTTTTATAAGAAGAAAGAATAATCATAATTATGTGGAACCACATCATTTAGTTCCTATGAAGTATTCAGATGATTTTTCTGTTTCTTTGGATGTTCCGGCTAATATTGTTTCGTTATGTAGTAATTGCCATAATGAAATTCACTATGGAAAAAATTATGAGCAGCTTCTAGAGAGGTTGTATGAGCAGCGGAAAGATTTGCTTCAAAAAGTAGGCATTGATATTACACTAGAAGAGCTGAAAGAAATGTATCCATGAAAACAGTAAAAGTAGTCGCAGCAATCATCATACACAATAACCGCATTTTTGCCACCCAGCGCGGCTATGGCGATTTTAAAGACGGCTGGGAGTTCCCCGGAGGCAAGATCGAACCAGGAGAAACACCTCAGCAGGCACTTGTCCGTGAGATCAAAGAAGAACTGGATACGGAGATTGAAGTCGGAGATTATCTTGAGACGGTAGAGTATGACTATCCGAATTTTCATCTGTCTATGGATTGCTTTTTCTGTACGATCAAGATGGGAGATCTTGTCCTGAGAGAGCATGAAGCTGCAAAGTGGCTGACGGTTGAGACTTTAGATGATGTAGATTGGCTGCCGGCAGATAAAGTACTTATTGAGCAGATTAAACGATATCTTATGAAGCACTGAGATGAGCAAAAAGGGTTACGCGTTAAAAAGGATTCATATAAAGCAAAGATTTATCTTTAACAAAGGAGGTCTTATAATGTTTCCTGGGTTTTCAAAGAAGAAAAAAGCGGCATTAACAGCATACGACCCCTCCCTCAAACGCCCTGCCCTTCGCTGCAGCATCTGCACCGGTGAGCAGGTGGCAGGTTTTAAAAACCTTTCTGACGGGAAATTCGAGGAGGTCATGCTGATCCGGAATGAGTCGGACCTTCAGGCTTTCCGTGAGCAGTACGGGATCACGGAAAATATCGAAAAAATATACTGACTGCAGACAGGACAGATAATGCAGATAAGACATATGCAACAAAGGAGTTTACCATGAGGAATTATCAGGAACACAACGCAAAGGATATCCGGGATCTGACCATATATACGAAAACTATACCGGCGCACCCGGCGTCTTTTGCGGACTTTCCGTCTGTACTCCACCCGGATATCCGTACATATCTGACCTCTCACAATATTCCCCGTCTGTACACGCATCAGGCGGAGATGTTTGAGAAAGCGCAGTCTGGTGAGAATGTGGTGATCACCACCTCAACAGCCAGCGGGAAGACGCTGAGTTTCCTGCTTCCGGTGCTGCAGGCGGTTCTGGACAATCCGCTCACCAGAGCAATATTTGTATACCCGACGAAAGCGCTTGCGGCGGATCAGTACAGGGCGCTTCAGCCAATTCTTGATTATTTTGGAGAGGGAAGGATTTCGGCGGGAGTTTATGACGGCGATACGATGCAGGCGGAGCGCAGCCGGATCCGAAAAAGTGCAAATATTATTTTGACCAACCCGGAGATGCTGAACGCGGCGTTCCTGCCGAACCACAGCAAGTACGGGTTTGATTTTATTTTTACCAATTTGAAATATGTGGTGATCGATGAGCTTCACAGCTACAGAGGGGCATTCGGCGCTCATCTGGCCAATATCTTCCGCAGGATGAAGCGGGTATGCGGTTACTATCGGTCAAAGCTCCAGTTCCTGTGCAGTTCGGCTACCATTGCAAACCCGGTAGAGCTCGCGGGGCGGATCTGCGGGGAGGAGTTTGTGCTGATCAACAGGGACGGATCTGCGGCACCGGAGAAGGAGTACCGGATCATACAGCCGCCGGAGATCAAGGGGAAAAATGATAAGATCTATGGCAGACGGTCCGCGTCATCAGTTGCGGCGGACCTGATCCCGGAGCTGGTAGAGGAAGACAGACATTTTATTGCATTTGGCAGAAGCCGGAGAAATGTTGAGGTTATCTTAAAGGAATCCCGGGACAAGCTGGATGCGGCGGGGTTTTTAAGCCATGGAGACAGCGGGAAGATTGCAGGATACCGTGGCGGATACACACCGCTGGAGAGACGGGAGATCGAGCGGAAGATGACGGAAGGCGAGCTCTCAGGACTTGTCTCTACGAATGCGCTGGAGTTGGGAATCGATATCGGAAGTCTGGATTCCACAGTGATTGTCGGCTATCCGGGGACGAGAGCCTCCTTCTGGCAGCAGAGCGGACGTGCCGGAAGAGGCAGCGGAAGTAAAGAGGCGAAGAAATGCATCAATTATCTGATCCTGGAGAATCAGCCGTTTGACCAGTACATTGCCATTGATCCGGAGTGGCTGTTCTCGCAGGAAAGTGAAAATGCGATCGTTGATCCGGACAACCTGCTGATCGAGCTGGCTCATATACGGGCGGCAGCAGCGGAGATGCCGCTGTCCCTGGATGACGCCGCACTGTTCCCGGATCTGGGCGAGGTGATTCCTGTGCTTATGTCTGCGGATGAGGTGAAGAGTCTTGCCGGACGGTTTGCATGGGCGGGACCTGCATTTCCGGCAGGGGACTACAGTCTGAGAAATATGGACAAGACCCGGTTTAAGCTGATCGTGAAAGATGACGTGGAGTTTGTAGGCGGGCGAAGGCAGGCGAAAGGTCCCGGCAGGGAAGTGACGGAGATGGATGAGTCTCAGGCTTATCATGAACTGCATCCGGGTGCGGTGTACATGCATGAGGGCGTGCTGTATGAGGTCCTGAAGCTGAATCTGGTCAGCAGGACGGCTGAGGCGGTGCCGTTTGACGGAAACTATTATACCGTTCCGTCCGGGACGGAAGAGACACGCATCCTGCAGACATTTCAGGAAGAGGACATGGGAAGGACAAGGATCCATTTCGGCGATATCAATGTAAACGAAGTGATTTCCATGTATAAGAAGCTGCAGTTCCATAATCATCAGAATCTGGGGTATGTGGATCTGACGCAGCCTCTTCAGAAATCGTATGACACGGAAAGTACGTGGATTGATATTCCGAAAAATGTAGCGGAAATCTACCGCAGTCTGCTCGTGCCGAACCGTATGGGAGAACTGGTGCTGAACGACCATTTCGAGGGGCTGTGCTATGCGGTCAAAAATGCGGCGATGATGACGACTATGACAGAGCGGGACGATATCGATGCAGTGGTTTCAAACAATGCGGTCATACCGGATAGAAGGGAAGAACAGGTGGTTTCTCTTTATATCTATGACAAATATGAGGGCGGATTAGGATATTCTGAGAAAATCTATGAACTGGTACCACAGATCATTGACAATGCCATCCGCATGGTGGAGGGCTGTTCCTGCGAGAGCGGCTGCCCGGCATGTGTGGGAGATTATAATCTGGACAAGAAGATGGTGCTGTGGGGACTTAAGAACCTGCTCAAAGAGAGTGAACCGCCGGAATTTGAAGGAAAGCAGGTTGAGGAATCCCGTCCGTTTATTCAGAAAGGCTTTTCTTTCTATAGACTCCCGCTGGAGTGGGATGCATTTTGCGACAGTGTCGTGCAGAACGGGGAAAGCGGCGGCGCCTTCCTGCGGACAGTGGAGCAGGTCGAAGTAAACGGGCACCGGCTGATCCTGACAGTGGGAAGTTCATTTTATGAGGAGTGGCTTATGGATCCTGATAATATGCGGGGGCTGGAGAATACAGTCCGGTACCATGCAGTCTGCCCGTCGGATATGCGGATTGAGGTGCAGGTTCTGGAAAACCGGGAGAGAGCGGATAAGATAAAAGGTAAATTAAGGCGGAGATATGAGGACAGACTTTCATGAGTGAGCAGACAAATGAATTTCAGCAGGCGGCTGGATCGTACCAGAAGGAAGGATTTCAGCATACAGAAGAATTTTGCAGGTTAAATGAGTATCAGAAGGCGGCGGTTTTAGACGAGAGTCCGGCATGTGTGGTGAACGCCAATGTGGGCAGCGGGAAGACGACAGTGCTCATCGGAAAGATCCTGTACCTGCATCTGGACAGGAACGTACCTCTTGAAAAGATGACTGTGCTGACTTTCACAAACAAGGCAGCGGATGAGATCGTGGAACGTCTGCGGAAGATAAAACCGGACATCGCGCCGGATCAGGTACAGGGCTTCGGGACATTCCACAGTGTCGCACTGAGGATGCTGAAAAACAGTCTCCCGGTAGAAGAAGCCGGATGGACGAAAGAATTTACAGTCATGGATCCGGATGAGGAGACGGATCTGGCAATGAAGATCATCCAGGAGCACGGGCTTAAGGTTAAATATAAGAATCGTCTGAAAAAGCGGCTGGAGCAGGAGTATCAGAACTGGCTGGCAGGAAAGGCGGAGAGCCGGTACCGGGATGACCTGTACCGGCTCTATCCGCTTCTGGCAGAAGAGAAGAAGCGGCAGAACAAGATGTCATTTGCCGATCTTCTGCGAGTGAGCACAGAGCTTCTGCGGTTAAAGAACGCGGAGCCGGGTGGAGAACACAGTGAAGAGGACAGTGACAGGAGTAGCGGTCCGGCGTGGATACTTGTGGATGAAGTACAGGACAGTGATGCAATGCAGATTGAATTTCTGGAAGCCATGCGCGAGAGCGGGAAAGGAGAGCCGGCGAAGATTTTTGCTGTGGGAGATCCGAATCAGGTCATATACAGCTGGCGGGGAACAGGAGACAATATGTTTTACCTGATCAAGCACCGCTTCGGGGCGAAGGAGCTGACTCTTCCGGTAAATTACCGGTCCAATGCATCGATCCTTGCAGCGGCAAACCGTTTCCTGCAGTTTGGAAACAGGATTCAGGGAATCAGGGAAGAGGAACAGAGGATCACGGTACGAAACCATTATGACCCGTTTCAGGAGGCAGAGTACCTTGCAGAGAAGATACAGACGCTTCACAGAAACGGAAAGAGCTACAGGGAGATCGCTGTATTTTACAGACTGCAGAGTCAGTCCGGAATCTTGGAAAAGGTATTTGACAGATATGGCATTCCTTATGAGCTGTCAGTGAAAAAGACATTGAAAGACATTCCGGTCCTGGACTGGCTGGTGAAAGTGCTGCGTGTGTCAGTCAACCCGGCTGACACGCAGATGGCAGCAGAAGTTCTCGCAGATCCGGGGTACGGTGAGGAGAGTATGTATCTCCGGATGACGGAATTCTCAGTGGAGACAGGAAAGCGGGAAAGTGTGTCAGCCGGGGAGCTTTTTGCTTACTTCGGACTGAGAGAAGCGCTTCATCCCTCATCAGCCGGATATCAGGAGGATGAGCGCCTTGTAATGGATTTTCTGGAGAAAATGTGCGCATCCTGTAATAAGGAGATGGAAAGTGGCCAGGGAAACTTCACTGCGGCAGTCCGCGAGTTTATCAACAGCTCCGCTCTTTACGGAATGAAAACAGATGCTGGCGAAAAAGCACCCGGTGATATCTCTGAATGTGAAGGTGCGGGACCAGAACCAGATGAGAAAGACCGGGAGGCATCGCCGGACAAGGTGAATCTTATGACGCTCCATGCATCAAAAGGTCTGGAATTTGATACGGTATTTATCATCGGAGTCAACCAGGGTATGATCCCTCTCAGGTGTAAGGATTTTGAACAGGAGGAAGAGGAACGGCGCCTGTTCTTTGTGGGTATCACGCGGGCGGAGAATAATCTGGAGCTGTCCTGGTATACAAATCCCGGTGAACCGGGAGCTGTCGGAGAACCAAGCCGGTATCTGCGCATGATCCCTGAACAACTTCTGGACCGTGAGGGCTCGGGAAAGACGGAAAGTGAAAGGAGCGGTGAAAGCGAAGGCGGAGACGGAAGAAAGAGTGATCTTCATCAGCTGAGAAAACAGGTACAGGAACAGATCCGTCTGAAGAGCGAACATGCCCGGAGGCCGGGCAGCGCCGGTATGGCAGAAAGAGGAGCACATCTACAGGGGGAAACAGTAAAGAAAGAAAAAGAACAGAAAGAACCGGAAGTCATACGGGTAAGACACCGGAAATACGGCGAGGGCATCCTGATTTCAGAGGACGATATGATGATAGAGGCTGAGTTCAGGGGATATGGCAGAAAGAAGTTCTTGAAGGCGTTCGGGGAAGTGGAAGTACTGGATGCAGTATGAGGGGAGTTACGCTGATGCTTTACAGTTAAGAAGTCGCAAAGAAATGTTCAGAACCGCATCCTGAAATTGAATCTTACATATGCCTGTGTTAATATAGCAGTGCACAGCGGACAGGGAAAATCCGCGTGAATGTTTGTAACAGTCCATCCATGCCGGACGGACTGCTGCATATATTAGGAGGATGTTATGGATAGACGGGAAAAAAGCCCCAGAAGAGTCAGACTGAATACAATGCAGATTGTAGCCCTGGGCTTTTTTGGAGTGATTTTTTTGGGCGGCGTAATCCTGTGGCTGCCAATCTGTAATCAGAAGCCCATCGAATTTATTGATGCGCTGTTTACATCCGTGACATCGGTCTGTGTGACCGGACTTGTCACAGTTGTACCTGCAGAACAGTATACCTTGTTCGGGCAGGTGGTAGTGATGATCCTCATCCAGATCGGAGGTCTGGGAGTGATCGCATGTATGGCACTGTTTTTTCTTCTGCTGGGGAAAAAGATATCAATGAAGGGCAGGATCCTGATTCAGGAGGCATATGGTCTGGATACGCTGTCGGGACTTGTGAAGTTTATTATACGCATTGTGAGAGGAACATTCATAGTAGAAGGAATCGGCGCAGTGCTTTTTTCATTTAAGTTTGTACCGGAGTTCGGACTGGCGAAAGGAATCTGGTACGGTGTTTTCCACTCCATCTCCGGATTCTGTAATGCGGGAATCGATATTATCGGAGACAGCAGTTTTATGAGATATGTAGATTCACCGCTGGTGAGCCTGACAACGATGTTCCTGATCGTGATGGGCGGTCTCGGATTTCCGGTATGGCACGATATCTTTGTGACAGCGAAGAAAGGGGCAGGGGAGAAAGGCGCGAGGAGAAGAATCTTTACAAGACTGGGACTCCAGAGTAAAATTGTACTTACGATGACCGCTTTCCTGATCATTTTCGGTACAGTGGGATATTTTCTGCTGGAGTTTAACAATCCGGAGACGATGAAAGACCTGAGTGTTCCGGAGAAGCTGCTGGCATCTGCATTTCAGTCTGTGACGACCCGTACCGCGGGCTTTGCATCGGTTTCACAGTCGGGACTTACAGAGAGTTCCAGGCTGCTCGGATGTATCCTGATGTTTGTGGGAGGTTCACCGGCAGGTACGGCGGGCGGTATCAAGACGACAACCTTTGCCATGCTTGTCCTGACAATTATTTCTGTCCTGAGAGGACATAAGGATACAGAGTGCTTCGGAAGAAGAGTTGAAATGGACAGTGTCCGTTCGGCACTTACGATCACACTGATCACATTTACCTGCTGGCTTGCGGCTGTAGCTGCAATGTCGATATTTGATCCTCAGACCGAATTCCTGAATCTGATGTACGAGGCGTCGTCCGCGATCGGAACCGTGGGGCTGTCGGCAGACCTGACGCCGCATCTGACGCGCGCAAGCCACGTGGTGCTGATGCTCCTGATGTATATCGGAAGGATCGGACCTCTTACGATGGCGCTTGTATTCGCCGGAAAATCAAATAAGAGTGATAAATTCAGGGAACTGCCCGAGAAGAAGATCATGCTTGGTTAAGCACAAAATAATAAAAACAGGAGAGTAAGAAGATGAGTAAACAATTTGCTGTACTGGGACTGGGAAGCTTTGGATGGAGTGTGGCGCTGACCCTTGAGAAGATGGGTGCAGATGTTCTTGTTGTCGACGAATCTTTTGAGAAGATCCAGGAGATTTCCGAGCAGGTATCATATGCGCTGAAGGCAGATGTAGCAGACCCGGAGGCGCTGGAAGCGCTGGGAGGAAGGAATCTGGACGGAGCAGTGATCGCTGTCTCCGAGAACTTTGAAGCGAGCATCATGGCGACGATGCTCTGCAAAGAAATGGGAATTCCGATGGTTCTTGCAAAAGCAAAAGATAAGCTTCAGGGAACGATCCTTAAGAAAGTTGGGGCGGACTCAGTTGTATATCCGGAAATAGAGATGGGAAGCCGCGTGGCTAAGAATCTGGTCGCAAAAGAGTTTTCTGACTGGATCGAGCTGTCGGAAGACTACAGCATGGTTGAGGCTGTGGTCCCGGAACCATGGCAGGGAAAATGCCTTGCAGACCTGAAGGTGCGTGAACGCTTCGGGATCAACATTGTAGGTATTATCATCAACAAGCAGGTAGACGTTACATTTGATCCGAATGAGCCGCTTCCGGCGAATGGAATCCTCATTATGATCGGAGCCAATGACGTCCTGCAGAAATTCGATACAAAAAAGGAACGCAGATAAATGATCACTAGTACCGCAAATACCCAGGTAAAAGAGCTGGTAAAACTGATGAAGAAAAGCCGTGCGAGAGATGAGGCGCAGGTGTTCCTGATCGAAGGTCCCCGGATGGCGGGCGAACTGGTATCAGACCCGGGCTGGCGCACAAAAATTGAGAAGATTTATCTTTCGGAGAGCTATGCCGTAAAAAATGAGCGCGAGTGTGAATCCCTTGAGGACACTGCCGCGGTGGAAATACTTTCGGATCCGGTATTCGCTCATGTATCCGGGACAAAGACTCCGCAGGGCATACTTGCTGTCGTGAAGAGAAGAACATATAATATGTCAGATATCCTTGGGGATGATCCGGGACACACTCACGTGCTTGTCCTCGATAATCTTCAGGATCCCGGCAACCTGGGAACGATCTTCCGTACTGCAGAGGCAGCGGGGGTGACGGGTATTATCCTGAGCCGTGATTGTGTGGATATTTATAACCCGAAAGTGGTACGCTCGACGATGGGAGCGGTGCTTCGTATGCCGTTCCTCTGCGTGGATGACCTGCCTGGGACGATCGGTGAACTGAAAGCGGCAGGAATCAAGGTTTATGCGGCTCATCTGAAAGGAAAGAGAGCATATGACCAGGAAGATTATAAAACAGGCTGCGCTTTCCTGATAGGAAATGAGGGGAACGGGCTGAGAGACGAAGTGGCGGAATGCGCGGATCATTTTGTTCTCATACCTATGCAGGGAAAGGCTGAATCGCTGAATGCAGCGGTGGCAGCATCCGTGCTCATGTTCGAAGTCAGCAGACAGCGGAGGAATTAAGAGAATATACCTGAACTGTACAAATGTAAAATTATGCACAACTATTGCATTTTTATGCATATGCATGTATAATAAGTCATGTTTCATACAGATTACTGCATAGCGACGCACAGATACATTGAAGCGGATGTGCAGACTGTGGGTGCTATTGTTGCAAATTTACAGAACAGCGAGGGACGTATTATGAATTTAAAAGGACGTAATTTTCTTACATTAAAGGATTTCACACCGGAGGAGATCACTTATCTGATCGACCTTTCCGCAGAAGTAAAAGAGAAAAAGAAGAATGGTGTGCCTGTGGATAATTATAAAGGAAAGAATGTGGCGCTGATCTTCGAGAAAGACAGTACGAGGACGCGCTGTGCATTTGAGGTCGCAGCACACGATATGGGCATGGGCACTACATATCTCGGGCCGACAGGTTCCCAGATGGGAAAGAAAGAGAGCATTGAGGACACAGCGAGGGTGCTGGGCAGGATGTTCGATGGAATCGAATACAGGGGCTTCGGCCAGGAAATCGTGGAAGAACTGGCGAAATACGCAGGCGTGCCGGTGTGGAATGGTCTGACGAATGAGTATCATCCGACACAGATGCTCGCCGATATGCTGACCATCCGGGAGAATTTCGGCACATTAAAGGGTCTGAAACTTGTTTATATGGGTGACGCCCGCTACAACATGGGTAATTCCCTGATGGTAGCCTGCTCTAAGCTGGGGCTTGACTTTGTCGCATGCACGACAGAAGAGTATTTCCCGAATGCAGATCTGGTCGCACAGTGTCAGGAGTATGCAAAGGAATCCGGAGCCACGATCACGCTGACTTCCGATGTAAAAGAGGGGACGAAAGATGCCGACGTTATTTACACGGATGTGTGGGTATCTATGGGAGAGCCTGATGAAGTGTGGGAGAAGAGGATCAAGGAGCTCTCACCGTACAAAGTCACAAAGGAAGTTATGGCAAATGCGAAAGACAGTGCGATCTTCCTGCACTGCCTTCCGGCGTTCCATGATCTGAAGACAAAGATCGGCAAGGAAATGGGAGAGCGCTTTAATATAGAAGACATGGAAGTGACGGACGAAGTGTTTGAGTCAGAGCAGTCGAAAGTATTTGACGAGGCGGAGAACAGGATGCATACGATCAAGGCTGTTATGATGGCAACGCTGGGAGTACAGGAATAAGCAAATGGCCGGAAACTGCAGCGGGCAGTCTGTTTAATACAAAGAATTCGGATAAAATCCGGACAGGACGAGAGAAATCCTGTCCGGATTTTTACGCTTTTTTTACATGTATGTGATACAAACGGGAAAGGATATCTGTTAAACTATAATAGTTCAGCCGTCGCCAGGCATATCGATCTGTCAGTATGCAGGGAGCGGATAAATGATAATCAGAACAGACATAAAAGATGAGGGAAAGATTATGAACATATTTGATATCCTCGGACCAGTTATGGTAGGTCCGTCAAGCTCTCATACAGCGGGAGCAGTCAGAATAGGTTATACTGCAAGGACACTGCTGGGAGAGCGCCCGGTCAATGCTGAGATCGGACTGAGCGGTTCATTTGCAGCGACAGGAAGCGGGCACGGAACGGACCGTGCGCTTATAGCAGGACTTCTTGGCATGAAACCGGATGATATGCGCATACCGGACAGTTTTGAACTGGCGGATCAGGAAGGTCTTGCTTTCAGCTTTGAAAATATACGTCTCTCCGGGGCACATCCGAATACGGCGGTTCTCAGAGTGGAAGGAGAGACCGGAAGGACTACGAAAATCCAGGCATCGTCGCTCGGAGGAGGCCGGATTATGATAGACAAGCTCGATGATACCGACGTACATTGTACGGGGGCATGTCCGACACTGATCATACGAAATCAGGACAGCCCGGGCATGGTATCGGAAGTGACCGGTATCCTTTCAGAGGAAAATGTAAATATCGCGACACTCCAGCTCTATCGGGACAAAAGGGGCGGACTTGCAGTGATGGTCATAGAGACAGACCAGCCGGTTTCGCAGGAAACTGTCTCTGTGCTGGAGCAGATGCAGGGAATTGAACGTATCACGTATATCAGCGGGGAGGAAGTGTAATGGCGTATTTATCTTTAGAGGAGATCGTACAGAGATGCGGCAATGAAGGGATTCCGTTCTGGAAGGCGGTACAGTACTCGGATATGGAAGACAGAGAAGTGACGAAAGAGGAGTCTTTCCGTATGATGGAAAAGATGTGGCGTGCGATGAAGGAAGCGGGCGAGTCTTATGATAAAAATCAGAGATCCCGCAGCGGACTTGTGGGCGGCATGGGCGGCCAGATGCGGGAATATCTGGAGAAGGGAAATTCTCTGAGCGGAAGCTTTATATCTGAGGTGATAGCCCAGGCGCTGGAGATGGGAGAGGCCAATGCCTGTATGCACAGGATCGTTGCGGCGCCGACAGCGGGGGCGTGCGGCGTCCTCCCGGCGGTGCTTCTTCCTATATATAAGCGGAAGATGGCGTCAGATACTGAAATAACGGAAGCAATGTATACAGCCGCAGGTATCGGGCAGGTCATAGCATCCCGTGCATTTATCGCAGGTGCGGCGGGAGGATGTCAGGCAGAGATTGGCTCGGCTTCAGCTATGGCGGCGGGTGCTCTTGTATGTCTCAGAGGAGGCGGCCCGGAACAGATCACTCATGCGGCAGCCATGGCGCTTAAGAATCTGCTCGGTCTGGTATGCGATCCGGTAGCGGGCCTGGTTGAAGTGCCCTGTGTCAAGCGGAATGTTATCGGAGCAGTGAATGCTGTCTCGAGCGCGGATATGGCGCTTGCCGGTATTACGAGCAGAATCCCGCCGGATCAGGTGATTGACGCGATGAAAGAAGTCGGAGAGAGTATGCATATTTCTCTGAAAGAGACAGGAGAAGGCGGCGTGGCAAATACGCCGGAGGCGAGAAAGATAAAACTTAACATGAACTTACAGTAAATTAACAGTCTTCTGGTGAGCATTTTACATCTCTTTCATATAATGTATCCCGGTAACTCGAAAGACAAAGAAGTGAAAGTAAAGGGAGAACAGGAATGAAACGAAAGATAATAAGTGCAATACTGCTTGTCTGTATGACAGCAACAATTGCTGCAGGGTGCGGTTCAGACGAGCCGGTTGAAACAGTGGATCTCAACAGCATGACTCTGGAAGAAATCGAAGCTCAGGCAAAGGAAGAGGGCGAGCTTGCATCTGCGGCAATGCCTGACACTTGGGCAAACTGGGGTGAGACATGGCAGGAGTACACAGATACGTATGGTATTGAGCATGTTGATACGGACATGTCATCTGCTGAAGAAATTTCTCTGTTTGAGACAGAGGGGACAGATGCCACAAAAGACATCGGAGATGTGGGACAGGCATTCGGACCGGTAGCGGAAGAGCAGGATGTAACGCTCCCGTATAAGACAAGCTACTGGGATTCTATTCCGGACTGGGCAAAAGATGACGACGGAGACTGGATCATCGGTTATTACGGGACAATGTCAGTTATCGTCAACAACAAGATTGTAAAAGATACACCAACTTCTTTTGAAGACATTTTAAACGGCGACTATAAGGTGGCAGTCGGAGACGTGCAGGCTGCAACACAGGCACAGTATGCAGTGCTTGCGGCAGCAATCGCTTATGGCGGAGATGAGAGCAACATCCAGCCGGGTCTTGATTATTTCAGACAGATTGCAGAGCAGGGAAGACTTGACCTTGGAGAATTTACTCAGGCACGTATTGAGAAAGGTGAAGTCGGAGTGGCATTCCTCTGGGATTTCAACGCCCTCGGTTACAGAGAGCAGTTCGTAGAGAACAATCCGGATGCTGACTTCAGTGTCTTTATCCCGTCCGAGGCTTCTATCCAGACAGGATATGCTACGATCATCAATAAGTATTCAAAACATCCGTGTGCTGCTGCTCTTGCAAGAGAGTACATCTTAAGCGATGAAGGACAGATTAACCTTGCAAAAGGCTATGCAACACCGATCCGCGAAGATGTGGAACTTCCGGAAGACGTGGCTTCTAAGCTCCTGGATGACAGCCAGTACGCAAATGCAAGAATGGTAGAAGACCAGGAAGCATGGGATGAAACTGCACAGACAATCGGAACACTGTGGCAGGAAGAGGTTGTAGCTTACGCTCAATAAGAAAGAGTTGACGGATGACCGGACTGCTGCACAGGATGCGGCAGTCCGTTTCAATGTAAAGGTGAGGTTGACATGAAAACACAAAAGAAAACATACTTATTTGCGCTGGCGCCGTTTTTACTGCTCTGTCTTCTCTTTGAGATTATACCGGTGATTTATACGGTCGTCAGAAGCTTCTTCCCGGAAGGGGGAGAGATCGGTTTTACTCTCGATAACTATATCAATATATTTACCGGAAAGCTGTATCAGCAGGCTATTATCAACAGTCTGCTCATCTCGGTCCTTTCCTCGGTCATCGGCCTGATCGTGGCATTTATCGGCGCGAAAGCCGTACACGAGGAAAAAGGAAAACTGAAACAGGTGTTTATGAGCATCCTGAACATGGTATCGAATTTCTCAGGCGTGCCGCTGGCATTTGCATACATCATCATGTTCGGAAACATCGGCGTCATGACAATGATCGGCGCAAACTACGGGATCGAATTTCTGGCAGAGTTCCCACTGTACTCGGTGTGGGGGCTGCTCCTGATCTATGTATATTTTCAGATACCGCTGTCAACGCTGCTCCTGATCCCTGCATTTGATTCGATTCGAAAAGAGTGGAAAGAGGCGGTTGCGCTTCTGGGCGGCAGCCGGGTGACATTCTGGAGAAAGGTCGGTATCCCTGTGCTGATGCCGAGTATCCTTGGGACATTTTCCGTGCTGTTTGCAAATGCACTGGCGGCTTATGCATCTGCATATGCGCTGCTCATGAACAATGTATCTCTGCTCCCGATCCGTCTGTCGGAGCAGTTTGTCGGAGATATCATCCAGAGACCGGAGTTCGGAAGTGCGATTGCGGTTGTTATGATGGTATTCATGGTACTTGCCATCTTTGTGCAGAATAAGATGACTCCGAAGAAAGGAGGAAGACGCTGATGAACGCTGAAAAGAAAAAACGCAATGTAGGATCAAAGATTGCGATTGTCGTAATCATAGCATATCTGCTTCTTCCGCTTATCATGACGTTGATCTATTCCCTTTTCCAGGAGTGGATCGACGTAATGCCGACAGGTTTCACGCTGGGAGCCTATGCGGAACTGTTTACGGATCCGCTGTTCTGGCAGGCGGTCGGACGTACGGTCATTATATCTATTGTTCCGATCGTGCTTTGTACAGTGTTTGTACTTCTGGCAATGTATGTAGTCGTTGTCTATCATCCGGAATGGGATAAGATGATCCAGATCCTGTGTACGATCCCGTATGCAATCCAGGGCGTTATCCTGCCGATCTGTGTGCTGTCGCTTTACAGCAGTGCGCCGGAACCGTTCGGAGACAGAATGTTCATGCTCGTGGCAACTTACATGGTAGTTATCCTTCCCTATGTATATCAGGGAATCAGAAATAACTTAAACGGTGTGGGAGCGCCAAGGCTCATCGAGGCGGCGCAGATGCTTGGAGCAAGCAAGTTTTACGCGTTCTTCCGCGTAGTTATTCCGAATATTATGGGTGGTGTCACGATCTCAGTTATGCTTGCCATGGCTATTGTGTTCGGTGATTTCGTTATCATCAATACACTGGCAGGCGGACATTTTATGACAGCGCAGATGTACCTGTATGATGTAATGAAGAAATCCGGACAGAGGACCTGTGCAGTGATCGTTATACTTTTCCTCGTAACTCTGATCATTTCGGCTTGTGCATTTTTCCTGCAGTCGAGAGGCAAAGACAGAAAGGACAGATAAGAAAATGGCTTATATTGAATTTAAAAATATAGATAAATATTATGGAGATAACCACGTATTAAAAGGAATCAATCTGGAGATAAAAAAGGGCGATTTTGTTACGCTGCTCGGTCCCTCCGGATGCGGAAAGAGTACACTGCTCAGATGCCTTGCCGGACTTGAGCAGATTTCTGGCGGGCAGATTTTCCTGGACGGCGAAGACATTACATATAAGGATCCGAAGGACCGCAATATCGGGATGGTATTCCAGCAGTACAGCCTTTTCCCGAATATGACAGTAGAAGAGAACCTTTCTTTCGGACTGAAACTGCAGAAGCTTGCTTCAGACGAGATTAACAGACGTGTGAGAGACGCCATTGATATGGTAGAACTCAAAGGCAAAGAAAAAGAATACCCGGGCAATCTTTCAGGAGGACAGCAGCAGAGAGTTGCTCTTGCCAGAGGAATAGTGATGCAGCCGAAAGTGCTCCTTCTCGACGAACCCCTGAGCGCGATCGACGCAAAGCTGAGAAAATCCCTGCAGACAAGCATCCGCAGGATCCATAAGGATCTCGGACTGACATCTGTGTTCGTAACACATGACCAGGACGAGGCGATGGTAATGTCTGATGTGATCAATCTGTTCCATGACGGTGTTATTGAGCAGTCAGGAAGTCCGGTGGAAGTCTATACGAAACCGGAGACAAGCTTTGCGGCAGGATTTATCGGAAACTATAATATCCTGGATTCAAATGCCATGGAAGCTATCACAGGAAAGAAGTGGAACAGCGGTCAGTTCGCGATCCGTCCGGAGACTTTCCTGTTGTCCAAGGATGCAATCACAACAGAAGATTACCGCATGAATGGAACGATCATTGACTATGTGCCTAGAGGAAATGTTCTCAGATACCATATCGACATCAACGGTGTGGAAGTATACGCTGATGTGTTGTTCAGGAGCATGTCGATGTATAATGTAGGAGAAAAAATTAATGTAGGAGTAGCCGATCACAACTGCGTACGTCTGTAAAATAGACTGGGGACAGGGCAAAACCTGATTGGGGACACACTGAAACTTGATTGGGGACGTAGTAAAACCGGGTTTTACTACGTCCCCAATCAGTAAGGAGGAGAAAATTTGGAAAAGATTACAATCCGGGGATTCTCGGAAAAAGGAAACTGGTACAAGGGAAATCTTCACAGTCATACGGTTAATTCTGACGGGATGCTCACTCCGGAGCAGTCCGTAAAGCTTTTTAAAGAGCACGGATTTCATTTTCTGTGTTTTTCAGAGCATGATAAATATACGGATTACAGAGCGCAATTTGACTGCGAAGATTTTATTATCCTGCCAGGACTGGAGGCATCGGCAGTTCTTTATTATGATGACAGTTCAGGAAGGAGAAAGAAAGTGCATCATATCCACGGTATCCTCGGCACAGAGGAGATGCAGAAGAACGCAGCACTTCCGCCGTATCAGCACAACGATATTCATCCCGTACATAAATATTACGGGGAGTGGGACGGTGCGGCTGCCGCACAGAAACTTGCTGATGAGATGATACAGCATGGAATGATCGCAACATACAATCATCCGATCTGGTCTCGGGTACGGGAGTCGGAGTTTATCAACACCGAGGGGATATGGGCGCTTGAAATCTTTAATTACAACACAGTGAATGAGAGCTATACAGGATATGATGAAACATATTTTGACGTGATGCTCAGGGAGGGAAAGAAAATCTTCGCCTTTGCCTCGGATGATAATCATAACGAGGGGATTTTTGACGATGCGTGCGGAGGGTATATTGTTGTTAAAGCAGAGAAACTGACCCATGAAGACATCGTACAGAACATGCTGGCTGGAAATTATTATTCATCGTCGGGACCGGAGATATATGACTGGGGAATCAGGGACGGTGTGGCGTATGTTGACTGCAGCCCGGTTTACAGAATAGATTTTATCGCAGGAAATGACGTGAATGACGGTATTACAAGAATGTGCAGTTCGTATGACGAGACCATCGCACATGGCGAATATGAACTGAAAGGTCATGAGACTTATGTCCGCGTAAGATGCACGGATAAATATGGAAGGACTGCGTGGAGTAATCCGGTCTGGACGGGGAAGATATAATTTTTCACTTGTTTCTTGGGAAAAGGTGGTTAGTGTATAATTATTATTGGCAAAGATAGGAATTATTCCTAAATAAAAAGGAAGTAGAGAAA
>DWWO01000150.1 GCA_019119675.1 Candidatus Mediterraneibacter faecipullorum
ATGTTGGGGGCAAAAGCCCCCAACATCATGTTATACAGACAGGCTGCTATTTTGCAGCCTGTTTTAATAAGTGTTGTTCTGTTTCCATTTGTTTCATTTTCTTTATTTCTCCTGCTATCAGGCAGATCGTTACAATGAATGCAATACCGTCCGCTGCCGGTCCTGCAAACAGAATGCCGTCAAGACCGAAGAATAAGGGCAGGATGAGCACAAGCGGAATGAGGAAAATGACCTGTCGTGTCATGGAGAGCAGGAGTCCTTTTACCGGCTTTCCGATTGCAGCGAAGAAGTTGGAGGAGATAAGCTGTACTCCGTTAAATATGACCATAAAAAGGAAGATCCTCATAAATCTTACCGAAAACTCAAAGTACGCCGCATCACCCGTACCGAACAGCGAAATGATCTGATACGGGAAGAACTGGAAGAGGATGAATCCGGCCGCGGAGATGCACAGGTTTGCCGTGATGGCAAGTTTATATGTCTTCCGGACTCTGTCGTACTGCCGGGCACCGTAATTGAACCCGATGATCGGCTGGGAGCCCTGCGAGATTCCGATGATGAATGCGAGCAGGATGGCATTTGTCTTCATTACAATACCGCATGCGGCGAGAGGAATTTCTTTTCCGTATATTGACATTGCACCGTAGTAGGTAAGTGAGTTATTCAACACGATCTGCACAAATGTTATTGCTACCTGATTCAGGCTGTTGCTCATTCCCAGGGACGCAGTCTGGATACATTCACTTACCGAAAGTCCGAGATCCTTTCTCGTCAACCGGATATTCTTAAATTTTCTTATGTACAGCACTGCAAATATAAATGAGCAGAACTGACCGATAATGGTCGCCCATGCCGCTCCGGCAACTCCCAGATGAAAAATAAAAATGAATACCGGATCTAGGATCGTATTGATAATGGCGCCGATCAACATGCATACCATGGAGTATTTCGGACTGCCGTCCGCACGCGCCAGATTGCTCATACCGTTGGTGACGATGAGGAAAGGCATGCCGAGGGCCACGATGCGTGAGTAGGTTTCCGCATAGGGAATGACGTCCGGCGTGGCGCCGAAAGCAGTCAGCAGAGGACGCATGAAAATCTCGACGAGCAGCGCATAGATAACGCCGAATACTACCATCATGCAGATCCCGTTTCCTACAACCCGCTGTGCTATATCTTTTTCGCCTGCTCCCAGATGAAGGGAGAATCTTGAGGCACTGCCGATCCCGATCAGGAGCGCGATGGCAAGACAGATCGTTGTAAGAGGATAGGATACATTTGTAGCGGCGTTTCCGAGATAGCCGACGCCCTGACCGATAAAAATCTGGTCTACGATATTATATAAGGAACTGACCAGCATGGCGATGATGCTGGGGATGGCAAAACTCCTCAGAAGAGATGGAATGCTTTTATATCCGAGCGGATTATCGGCTGTATTCTGTTTTACATCTGCATCCTGGTTTCTCAGTGCATTTGGATTCTTTGGTGTATTTGTCAAATCGTTCACTTCTTTCTTAATGAAATTTCGCTCATGTATTATAACGCAGATGTCAGATTTATACCAGTATTTTGCAGTGACGTTTTTGAGACTTTGAGAATACAACTCTGATTTCTGTTGAATATCCATAAATGGATATGATTGATAAATAATTACAAAATATGGAAATATATTGTTGTGAATATCCACGAAATAGCATATAATATCCAAAAATGACTGAGCTGGTATGGAATTGGGAAGTATGAAACTGATATGAGTGCAGAATAGAAAGGAGAGCGGTAAATATGGATATATCTGATCTGAAAAAGCTGAAAAAAGAAGCGGGACTCACAAACGCGGAGATAGCAGAACTTTCCGGGATTCCGGTAAGTACGGTCAACAAGATCTTCTCAGGTGCAACGAAGAATCCCCGCTATGCGACCCTGCTTGCGATCGAGCAGGTGCTTACGACAAAGGAAAAGATTCCGTTTACTTATGACAAACTGAAAGAAGAACCGTCTATTGTCAGGGATGCGTCAGCGCCCTATATGTATTCAGCCAGAGAGTATGACGGAGAGGATATTGAAAAGCTGTCGGAATGGTCGCGGGCAGAACTGATCAACGGAAAATTGTATATGCTCTCTGCACCGAACAGGCTGCACCAGTATTTTGTAGCGGAGCTTCTCTTTGAAATTAAGAGTTATATCCGAAAGAATAATGGAAAATGTGATGTCTATGCGTCACCCTTTGATGTCCGCCTCTTCGGGGATGACTCGACCATTATGCAGCCTGACATTCTGGTCGTATGTAATAAAGATATCCTGACGGATAAGGGATGTTCAGGCGCCCCGGACTGGGTGATCGAGATCGTTTCAAAGAGCAATTCATCCCATGATTATGTCCGGAAGCTGATCCAGTATCAGAAAGCATGTGTGAGGGAGTGCTGGATCGTAGATCCGTTCCAGGAGCTGATCTCCGTATTCAATTTTGAAGATGCAAAGAAAAGCGGGGAGTACAACTACGGGGAGCCGGTGCCATCTGGTGTTTTAGAGGGACTTGAGATTCGGTTCGGGGAGGTGGTGGAAGGGTACTGAACATAGCCGGTTGAATCATTATGAGAACAGGAAAAACAGCAAAAGTGGTGTACAGGAACAGGTGTCAGACTCAGAGAACAGGAGGATAAGACATGGGAAACAAAGATACGATGCAGTTTTTTGAGAACAAAAAGATACGAAGCGTCTGGGATGCGGAAAAAGAGGAATGGTTCTTTTCCATAGTGGATGTAGTGGCTGTTTTGACGGAAAGCAGAGATCCGACTGCATATTGGAGAAAATTAAAACAAAGATTGAAAGATGAAGGCAACCAAACCGTGACAAATTGTCACGCTTTGAAAATGATAGCAAAAGACGGAAAAAAACGTCAGACAGATGTTGCAGACACGGAGCAGGTTCTCAGAATCATCCAGTCTATCCCTTCACCCAAAGCAGAACCCTTTAAACTCTGGCTTGCAGAAGTCGGAAAAGAAAGGATTGAGGAAACGATCGACCCGGAATTAACGATTGACAGAGCGCTGGAAACTTATCTGAATTACCATTTCAGTGAAGAAATCGGGGAGGAAGATATCGCGTTCAGCTATAAGATCCTGGAAGGCCCGGCAACCTCGCAGAATGCCGTTAAGCTGCTGGAGTTTGCCGGATTCCCGGAAGAGATCATAGAAGCGGCGCAGGAGGTGTGAGTCATTTGTTACTCTGGAAATTTTGCGGGTTTAGCGGTATCTACATATCTTTCAGGATATTCCTCACAACCTGATCCTGTATCCCGTCTACTTTCTCGTTCTCTACCCGGTAATCTGCATACCGTGCGCACATATAAAGATAGTCGGACAGGCGGTTGATATACTGGATCGCCTTGGCGTCCGCGCCGTAATTCTGTTCCACCTTGCGGAAACGTCTTTCGGCACGCCGAGTCACGGATCTCGCTACGTCTAGTCTTGCGGAAAGTTCGCATCCGCCGTACAGCACAAAGTCCTTGATGCGCGGGAATGAATTCTCGATCCGGTCGATCTCTTCTTCCAGTGCTTTCGTCTCATCAGTGGAGAAACGGTAGTCCATATTCCTCGGATCAGCTACCCCTGCCATAATCTGCATCAGATTTCTCTGTATATGGGCAAGGCTTTCCTTCAGGGAAGAATCCGCAAGCACCTTTGCCAGCCCGATGAAGCTGTTCAGTTCATCAATTGTTCCCGCGAGTTCGATCCGGTCGTCAGACTTCGAAACACTGATGCCGTTCATCAGGGAAGTAGTGCCCCGGTCTCCGTTTCTGGTATAGATATTCATAACCTGTATTCCTCCTTAAACGGCAGCTTCTTGATCGCCCGCGCGCTGTTCGCTCCGATATTGCGGCACTGCGCGCGGTTTGGCGTAAGATAGCTCTCAATATTGCGGCCTTTCTCCAGTCCTCTCATTTTCAGGCATACGGCCGTGCCGAAGATGCCGACCCCGGAACCGAGCATGGAATCGCGCGCCGCCTTGTACGCCAGCCTTTCCATACATTCATCCGGCATTTCCGTGGTGTCATAGAAGACGCCTTCTTCTTCAATCCCGGCGCAGACTTCTTTTAAAACAGCAGGATCAGCTTCATGGGTGTAAATAAATATAGAAGGTCTTTTAATAATCAAGTTCAGCCCTCCATTTCTCCGATATAGGAGAGTACCAGTCCGGTGGCAACGGCGTTTCGCGGACCTTCGGTGCCGCGGATATTTCCGCGCCCACAGACGATGCGGTAATCGGTAAATGCCTCCATAAGCATCTCCGGTATCTCGAAATCCTCTGCCGATCCTCCTACGAGGACAACAGTAGATATGTTTCTTAAATTGTGATCAGGAGCCACTTTTCTAAGCGCGCGGAAAGCGTTTGTCACGAAGACTTTGCGCTTTGCTTCACGGCGCACCTGAACGATCTTCTCCATCGGGATTTCTTCTTCAATGCGGACAAGGCCGTTTTCTGTGAGAAGGACAACACGTCCGAAAAATCTCGGATCAATGGACTCATCTACGAAAGTCATCTGACCGTTCTCCATACGCATATGGAAGAGACTTTCCACTTTCGCAAGCGGATACTTCTTGATCTCTTCTGCGATGTGGCGGTCGCTTAAGCCCAGCTCGGTCTGGATCAGCATGGATACCAGTTCGCCCGCACCTGCCTGATGGGTCAGGTTAACGTGTCCGCTCTCGTCTATGATCGCAGCGTCGGTGGAACCGCCGCCCATATCAAGGATTGCGAGAGGGAGTTTTGTACCCGGTGTAGTCAGCGCCCCCAGACTTGCCATAACCGCTTCAACGCCTGCAACTTTCACATCTGTTCCCAGATCTGTCGTAAGGTGTGCGGCAATCTCCTGCATGGGGAGCTTCTGGGTCTTTACCATGGCCGCGATGCCGACAGCTTTTTCAAGACAGGTTTCTCCTGCCAGCGCACCTGAGATCAGGACAGGAGCAAGAGTATCAACAGCAAGGATATCGGTAATGCGGATATCTGCTTCTGCGCTCTTATCAAGTTCGCTCATTCCTGTCCGGATGCGGGAGAGCATATTTCCGACGTTGGTATCCGGCTGACCGCTGATGTCGCGGATATCGCCGGCGTCTTCTGCGGCTGCCATGATCTTATCGGCGCCTTCGTCCAGACTGATCGTGACATTTTTATCACCGTAGAAATATATTTCTCCTGCCGGAAGCACGTTTTCGTGGATATTTCCGCCCGGCGTCTTCAGGACAACGGCGCTCCGCTTGCCGATCAGGCTCTTTGCGATCGGCGTGATAGTCCTGGTCTCTTCTGCGGTCAGACCGAGAAGAGTGGCAATTCCGTACGGATTTGAGAGCATGCGGATCGTCTGCCCCGGAAGTGCTACCTCGATAGCAGCAGGGACACCGTCCGGAAGCCGGTCGATCCGTCGTACCTCGTCAATGATCGGAATCTGCTTATGGATACGGTTCTCTACAAGTACTGCTTCATCAGCCTGAAGGATGATACCGACGATGTCGACCTCCTCGTGCTGATTGACGACAGCGGCAACTTCCTCATAGCTGTGCTCTGAAGATGAGGCCAGAATATAGGCAGTGCCCGGAACGGCCCGTGATATATTTTCAATCAGCAGGATCTCGCCGACAGCTTGCCCGGCTCCCGCGGGAGTGGACGGGTTATGACCGATCATGGAAGAATCCGTGATCACGGTCTCGGTCAGCGTTTCCATAGCAGTATCTCCGATGACCGGGGCGGCTTCGTTCAGCCGTACAAGATCGATATCGGAGGTTTCGCGCCCGATCCGGCTCATAGCCAGTTTGAGCGCGTTCTTTACGGAATAGACATTCTCGATGGTTCCTTTTGTACCTGTGGTCGGACAGGAAGCGCTGGTAAAAAATGTAACATTTCCTCTGTCGGTCACTTCCCCTACACAGACTTCAGTTGTGGAATTTCCTATATCAACTCCAGCGATATAACTCAACGTAATATTCCTCTCTTTTCATACACTTCTGCGGCTTCCATAACAAGACGCGCACAGTTCTTTGCATTGTATTTCTCAAGGAGCTCCTGCGCCATCATGACCAGTTCCAGTTTGGTGGAGCGGTTCGGACGCAGCTTGTCATACATTTTCAGGATCACGTCATCCGGCACATCTACCAGCTCGGCAGCACGCTCAAAATTTTTCTCCATAGGAGTGTTGCCGGCGTCCATAGCTACCTGTCCCTGTGCTCTTAACATTTCTTTGGAAATTTTGATGTCATCAGAAGAAATGTGCCCTTTCGTCACTTCGTCCAGTGTGATGTCGGTGAATTTTTTGCCGGTTTTGGATGTAATATTGTCTTTTTCATGTTCTGCAAAGGGATATCTCATCTATCTTTCCTCCCATTCAACAGCTCCGACTTCGGGATCAAGCTGTTCTGTTTCTGCGATGTGCATGATCGCCGCTTTCACCTGGTAGCGGGGTCTGGACATCGGGTCGTTTGTACAGGGAACAGGAGTGACCTGTTCTCCTTTTACATATTTTGCTGCATTCTGTCCGATCTGGCGGTAAGTCTCCAGCGTCATAAGCGGCGCCTGCGGGAACAGCTCCAGATTGGAGAGCGGGAAAAGGTCTTTCTGATGAATAACGGTTGTCCCTTTGGACTGGATGCCGATACCGATACCGGAACCGGACAGCTTGGCTGCTTCCAATGCCATGAAGCATACATCTGATGTATCGAGGATCTTTACGACTCTCGGAATCATTCCCTCTTCCTCGATACCTGCCTTTACATTACGGAGCACATCGTCCAGCGGGATGCCACAGATGGTTTTTTTGATCTCTTTCTGGAATGCGGCACCTACCCCGATGACAACCTCTTTCGGATCTGTCCCTTTTTTGGCGCGGGGATAAGAAGCATAAGAAGTCTTTTCCTCATTGATGCGTTCTCTTCCTGCCAGGGAAAGTGACTTCCCGGAGGAAGGAGCTGTTATATGATCTCCTGTCGAAGAGGAGACGCCGGACTGTGACATCTGGCTTAATACTGCGTTAGTGATCTGTTTTACCAATTCTTCGCTGATCTGCATGATTTTGTCTCCTCCTTTCCTATATATCGTACGGGTTGATAATGTGCGGGATTTGTTTGATCTCTTCCCAGCGGTCCCCATCTACGCGGTATCCTGTTCCCGGTCCCATATAATCGTTCGGAGTGTTGACTCCGGAAAGTACATGGAAATCTTTGTCAAGGATCGCTGCGGTCTGCATATAATCGCCAGCAACGCGCTGCTTCAGCATGTTCAGGACACTTGACGCAACATCTTCAAATCCGGTTTCTGCCAGAGCTTTTACTACATCAACGCCTGTGATGCCGCGTTTCAATACCCCTTCAGCGGCTGCCAGATCGGCAGTGATATCGCGGGGCAGTGTGTCTTTGCTTCCGTGTGCATAAGTAACTGCTTCTACCTGCTCGTCAGATACAGGTGAGAGGTTCAGTGTGCGGAATACGGCCTGTACTGCACGCGCAGCCTTATTTCGTACATGGATAACCTGTTCTTCGGTGACAGGTCTGAGACCTCCGTCTACCTGCATATCTCTCTGCAGTACGTTGTAGTCGTCGAAGTCTTCTGCGTCAAAGTTTGAACCTGCAAACATATTGTCGTAATTCGGCTCTGCTGCATATCCTGAGAAGATGAAATCTGTTCCGGGAAGAAATTCCAGCATTGTCCTGGCAGTACGTCTCATATCCGAGTTGGAGAAGCTCTGGTCATTGGAAGAAGCACATTCCAGACCAAGGAGAGCTGCCACCAGGTTCTCTGAGAGGACTTCGCGGATACCTGCCGGCACGGAGCCGGTCACACCGATACAGCTTACGGACCCGTTCTGTGTCCCCTGGCTTCCGGCACCTTTTGTCACGTACAGGCAGCGGCACTCCAGGTAGAGCAGGGATTTCTTCTCACTGCTTCCCATAAGAGCTTCGGAGCCTGAACCTGAGCTGAAGCGCACTTTCAGTCCGCGGGATGCATATGCGGAGTTCAAAAATGCTTTGGAATACGGAGTATCGTCTCCGTCGATAAATACTTTTTCCGTACCATATACAGAAAGTGTTTCAGCATAGGTGGTAAGGCCGCGGATGCCGAGCTCCAGCTCGGTTGCCTCTTCTGCCGAACACTGTGTAAGTACGCCCGGACGCCCCACCTGGGAGCCGATCAGAAGGGCCATAGCGCTTAAAGGTGCATAACGGGCCACGCCCATTGTCGTCTCTTCCTCAGAAAAACCTCTCAATGCACCTTCAGCGGCATCAGCGGCGATCTGTACCGGGTCGTCTTTCAGATTTGTGATATGCGCCTGATTGCCGGGAACTCTTCTCGCACGGATCTTCTGCATGCCCATCATGAGTTCCACAACATTTAAGTGGTTCATGACTTCGGCCATCTTCGCCGGTGTAATGCCTGAGATGAGTTCCAGGATCTCTTTCCGTGATACGTGAATATCCACGATCATCCGTGCGATCTCAAGAGAAGACACGGACATGGAATTTTCTGCCCGGTCGATATTGATGGCATAATCTGCAATGAACTGGTCAATGAAGTCAAAGTCTTCACGGCTCTTGCCGTCCAGCTCCACGATCTTCCCATCCTCAACTCTGACAGAAGGAGTCGGATCATAGGGACTCTTCATTGCTATGAATCCCATTTCCGGCCACTCATTGATGTAGCCGTCCAGATTGACCGGACGGGCATCCAGTGCTTCAATTCGTTTTGAACGTTTCATATTGTTTTCTCTCCTTGCGGTTTGGCCTGCACATGTATTTAGAAATACGTGTGCATGATACCCTATATGTTGGTATTTTCGCAGGCCCGCATGCTAAATGTGCATAAGCGGGCATTTCTAATATTGATTATACTATAATCACAGGCAAATAGCAACAGAATAATCTTGAAATACGGCAAAAAACCACAGCAGATAAAAACGAAAACCACATAAAACCACATAAAAACAGACACTGCATATGGGACGCAAGGCAGACTATGCGGGATACCCGGGCTGTTTTGGCGGAAAAAGATACATTGAAAATGAAATGAGGATATTGATTAAATCAGGAAATATAGTAAAATTGCATATTAGCGGACGATATAAATGACTTTGCAGCCTTTTGTCTGCAGATTTCTTTAAGGATGGGTGTAATTATGAGACAAGAGATTATTCAAAAGATGAAGGAGACCGCAGATTATATTTTTCGTCATCCGGAGCTTTCATTAAAAGAATATCAGTCCTCCCGCGCCTTGGCGGCGTTCCTCGCGGATGAAGGTTTTAAGATCAGCTGGGGACTGGCGGGTTTTGAGACTGCATTTGTTGCGGAGTGGCGCAGCAGCCAGAACGGGGACAGGACGTCTGATACTTTAGGAACAGCAGGGAAGCCGGTCATAGGGTTCCTGGCAGAATACGATGCGCTGCCCGGGCTTGGTCAGGAGTGTGTGCCGGAGCAGAAGCAGAATGGAGAACCGGGTCACGGATGCGGACATAACCTGCTCGGCACGGCCTGCGCGGGAGCTGCATGTGAATTAAAGGAAAGGATGCAGGCAGAGAACCTGCAGGGTACGATCCGCGTATACGGCTGTCCGGCGGAGGAGATCGTGGTCGGGAAGATCAGGATGAATGAACAGGGAATCTTTGATGATCTGTCTGTGGCTGTTACGTGGCATCCGTTTGACCGGAATCGCGTGAGTTATGATATCTGGCAGGCACAGGATATCAAGAACTACAGATTTTATGGTACATCCGCGCACGCATCTAAGCATCCCGAGATGGGGAGAAGCGCGCTGGATGCGGCAGAGCTGATGAACGTGGGAGTGAATTATCTGCGGGAACATGTGACGGACGATGTGCGGATGCACTACACTTACACGAATACAGACGGTCCGGCAAATATTGTGCCGGCTTATGTGTCGACCAATTATTTTATCCGCTCCAATAAGTGGGAACGGACAGTAGACGCCTCTGAGCGGGTGGATAACTGTGCCAGAGGGGCGGCGCTCATGACCGGAACAAAGGTTGAGATCGAGCGGGTGACATGTAATAAGGAAATGAAAGTGAACAGGACTCTGGCGGAGATTTTTTACGAAGAGATGACAAAGATCCCGGCGCCGTCTTATACAGAAGAAGAGCTGAAGTTTGCCAAAGAGATATCCGAAGCAGCAGGCTTTGATAACAGGGGAACATATTTTTCGGGGCTGGAGCCTCTTGAAGATGAACCGGTACCGCTTTCCATCGGGACTGATGTGTCGGATGTGAGCCACACGGTTCCTACGATCATGCTGAGCGCGGCTGCCATGTGCAAGGGGACACCGCTGCACCACTGGGCAGCGACGGCACAGGCCGGTATGAGTATCGGTCAGAAAGGCATGAACTATGCGGCCGGGTGTATGGCTGCGGGAGCATACCGTCTGGCAAAGGAACCGGGGCTGATCCGGAAGGCTTGGCAGGAGATGGATCGATAAGGATATCATACTGAAAATGATATTGTACTGAAAGCGATGGTATTGAGATGAAAGAAAACGAAAAGATACAACTCTTTGAAAAAGCGCCGATACCCGGGGCAGTGGCAAAGCTTGCTGTTCCTATGATCTTCAGCTCCCTTGTCATGGTGCTTTACAATATGGCTGATACCTATTTTGTGGGGATGATGAATGATCCTGTGGAAAATGCGGCGGTATCCCTGGCTGCGCCGGTGCTGCTGGCGTTTAATGCCGTGAATAATCTGTTCGGTGTGGGAACATCCAGCATGATGAGCCGGGCGCTGGGAAGAAAAGATTATGAAACGGTATCGGAAAGCTCGGCTTTCGGATTTTACTGTTCCCTCATATGCGGCGTACTTTTCGGGCTTCTCTGCGGTCTTCTGCACAGCCCGCTCCTGATGCTTATCGGGGCAGATGCGACTACCCGGGCAGCCACGCAGGGATATATGTTCTGGACTGTTTATCTGGGAGCTGCGCCGGCCATCCTCAATGTAGTTATGGCATATCTGGTGCGGTCAGAGGGAGCGGCCCTTCATGCCAGTATCGGAACGATGAGCGGATGCCTGCTCAATATTATTTTAGACCCGATTTTCATACTTCCGTGGGGACTGAACATGGGAGCGGCAGGTGCGGGGCTTGCCACGTTTCTCTCTAACTGCGTGGCATGTTTGTATTTCTTTGTGCTTCTCTATGTGAAACGGGGAAATACATTTGTCTGCATTGATCCGAGAAAATTCCGTCTGAAAAAGCGGATCATCATAGAAGTGTGCGGTGTCGGCATTCCGGCTTCGATCCAGAATCTTCTGAATGTGACGGGAATGACGATCCTGAACAACTTTACTTCTGCATACGGAGCTGATGCCGTGGCGGCCATGGGGATCACGTACAAGATCTATATGGTGCCCATGCAGGTGGCACTTGGATTCTCTCAGGGAATCATGCCGCTTGTCAGTTACACATTTGCAGCCGGAAATATAAAGAGGATGAAAGATACGATCCTTTTTGCGTTAAAGCTCATATTGCCGGTGCTGGCGGTGGTGACCGTTGGATATTATGCTGGAGCAGATGTTCTGATCAGTCTGTTTATGAAAAATGAGACGATCATAGCATATGGATCTGCATTCCTGAGGGGGTTCTGCCTGGGTATCGTATTCTTAAGTATCGACTTTCTGGCGGTTGGTGTATTTCAGGCATTGGGACTGGGCAGGTATGCGCTTGTGTTTGCTATTATGAGAAAGGTTGTACTGGAGATCCCGGCGCTGATCATACTGAACCGGCTGTTCCCGCTGTATGGCCTTTCCTACGCGCAGTTTACAGCGGAACTGATCCTGGGTATCAGTGCAGTTGTGATGCTGCGGCATATTTTCAAAAAGTATGGGAAGAAACAGCCTGTTGCAGCACAGCCGTCAGATTGAGATAAAAAACAGCGGTGAAACGCTGCAGAAAAAGGAGAGCAAATAAATATGAAGAAACGTATCATTCTCGGCTCGGCTTCTCCGCGAAGGAGAGAACTTCTCTCACAGATCGGCGTGGAGTTTGAGGTCAGAGTCAGTGATAAAGAAGAGATATATAAGAGCAGTATACCTGAAGAAATCGTAAAAGAACTTTCGCTCATGAAAGCAGAGAATGTTGCCTCAGATCTTCTGGAGAATATTGCGGACGGCAGTATAAAAGACACTGTTGTAATCGGAGCAGATACGATAGTTGTGCTGGACGATGAAATACTGGGGAAACCGTCGGATGAAGAAGATGCTGTCTGTATGCTCACACGTCTGCAGGGGCGGGAACACTGGGTGTATACCGGCGTGGCTGTTCTTGATTTCGGGCCGGACGGCGAGAAAACTGTGATCAATTATCCGGTGGGAACGAAAGTGTATGTCAATGCCATGACGGAAGATGAGATACGCGCCTATGTGGCGACGAAAGACCCGCTGGACAAGGCAGGCGCTTATGGCATACAGGGAAGGTTTGCCGCGTATATCGACCGGATTGACGGAGATTATTATAATGTGGTAGGGCTGCCGGTGTCGCGGGTGTACCGGACGCTCAGGGAGTGTGGGGGACAATAACAGATAATCGAATTGATAGAAAGCATTTTATGAAAAGCATAGAGGCGCAGTCCATACGCGGGCTGCGCCTTTGGTATCTCTCGAAAAAATTAGATGCCATATTTTTTATACATTTCTTCCCGGTATTCCGGGTCAGATGCAATTTTAATGATCAGATCGTCTTTCTTTTCTTTGCTGAGGAGAAGGATCAGCCTGCTGTAGCGTTCAGAAGCTTCCTTTTGACCGATGCGTTCACCTTCTTTACGCCCGATACGCTCGCCTTCTTTCACCGCGTCATCCCATATCATTTGTCCGAGTTTTGTCATTGCAATCGCCTCCTTTACAACTGTCAAATCTTCATTATTTAAGAATTTTACTGCGAAAGCGTACAGAATGGCTTCCATTTTTTGAACTTCTCTTCTGCTGAATGAGCTTTCCGCTTTTTTCAATATATGGATACCGTCCATAATACGGTTTTTCTGTTCCGGCTTCTCTGCCATGAGCGGTGAGAGCAGCAAAGGTATAATGTCTTCCCGTTGCAACCCGGTTGATGTTTTTTGCTCGAGCTGCGAGAGGATCTTACCTGGATCATTATCCTTCAGTCGGATAACTCTTACCCGGTATGTATTGATGCCTTCGGATATGCTGCTGCGAATTTTCTTAACTTTGGAAGAGCATATAACGTAAGTGATTACCGGCGCATTTATCCGTCTTGCTGTAGATGCCTCGTATTCACGAAAACGTTTCATATCATCGACGGTAAGAGAATCGCTTTCAAACTCAAAATGATACCAATTCCCGTTCTCCATTTCGTAGAGAAAATCCTCATACATATGTCGGGTTTCCAGTTCCACGATTTCGGTCGGGGCCGACCGGACAGCTTTTTCTTGGATTCCGAGCCAGTGGATCAGTTCATCGCCGAAATAGTCTATGGCTGATTTAAGTGCTAGATCTTCCAGATGGCTGAGATCGCTGTTCGTTTTGTAATTGTCCTGCAATAAAACCTCCGTTTCCAGCGACACAGGAACTGTCTCCATACTATTATAATATCATAACAGACAGCAGATTGCTTTGTTTTTGTAAAAATAACTGATTAATTAGTTGCGATGGATATCTGTCCGAGACGGACGCAGATATTCGAATTGGTATTGGATGACTAACATCCAGAAAAGCGAAATGGATAAGAATCACTTCGAATATATAATATGGGCGGCAGTATCTGTGCGAAACTGCGGTCTGTGATAAATACAGTATCACAACCAAAGAAGAACTGCAATGTGGAAATGCAGGTAATTTTATTTTCGGCATTTTTGACAAAGAGAAAACAATTCGTTAGAATGATGGCTGTATAGAGGAGGCAGTATAGAAAGTGTGCTGTTCACACCATCTCCCACAGCACCTGCCCTTTATCACGCAGCCATTTTCGTGCAGCCCGGTAATCCGGCAGCACAGATTCCACGATGGCATAAAATGCCTTTGAGTGGTTCATCTCCCTGCGGTGGGCGAGCTCGTGCACAACGACATAGTCCAGTACTTCCTCCGGGGCGAGGATAAGCCGCCAGTTGAAATTTAAGTTGCCCTTACTGCTGCAGCTTCCCCAGCGGGTCTTCTGCTCACGGATGGAGATGCGGCCGTAAGAGACGCCCATAATGCGGGCATAATATTCTGTCTTGCGGGTGAAGATATCCCTTGCAATTTCAATGTAGTGGCTGCGGTCTTTTGCAGAGAGCGGCGGATGCGCGGAAGCGGCGGTTTCTTTCTGTTCCTCCAGTTCTTTCGCGCGGGCAAGGTGTTTCAGCACCCAGTTTTCATTATTGGAGACAAAGTTATCGATATAGGAATGGGAGCAGCGTCTGGGAGAGCGCACGAGGACACGGCCGTCGCGGGTCACCTGAATAGCAATTGTCTTCCGACTGCTGTATATGATTTCGTAATCAAATGGATGGTTCATGATAGTACCTCATATAGTGTATAGTGTATAGTGTAGCAGGTAGTGCAGGTCTTCCGCAAGTGTCAGAAAAACTGGATTGCCCGAAGACAGGATTGGGATAAAGAAGGAGTAAAAATGGAACGAATACTTATCATAGAAGATGATGATATCCTGGCGCAGGGAGTGAAGTTCAATCTGGAGCTGGCAGGATTCTTTGCGGATACAGCATCTGACTTGAAAGAGGCAAAGAGAAAGCTGGACGATGTGCAGGAGACAGGGACGGGATACGGAACGGAATGGCAGCTTTTGATCCTTGATGTGAATCTCCCTGATGGGGATGGATTTGTTTTTGCAGACAGCTTAAGAAAAGAGTATGACATCCCGGTGATCTTTCTGACGGCGAGGGATCTGGATGAAGATATGATGCGGGGCTTTGAGACTGGAGCAGATGATTATATCACAAAGCCGTTTAATGTACAGATACTGGTCCAGCGGGTGCGTGCTGTGCTGAATCGATATCGTGCGGGAAATGAGAAGAAAGAGCGGATCAAAGCAGGAAATCTTGAGATAGACTTTCAGTCCTGGCAGGTGTGGAAAAATGGTGATGAACTTACACTTACTCCCACCGAGTTTAAGCTTTTGAAGAAATTCTGTGATAATCCGGGGATTGTCCTGACACGGGCAGTCCTGTTGGAAGCATTGTGGGATAAGGAAGAAAATTATGTGGATGAACATACACTTACTATATTCATTAGCAGGCTGCGTTCAAAGATCGCTGACAGGGATCACGCATATATACGGACGATCTACGGAACCGGATATCAGTGGACAGGAGAATAAGGATGGATCAGAGGACAATACTTTTTATTACAGTGCCAGTCATTTTATTTTTCGTGTTTCTGGGCACGGCGTCAGCGGGAATCTGGCTGCATATGCGAAGAAAGTATATTTCTTTTGCTGAAGAGACATGCAGGAGCATCGACGCTGTCCTTAATGGCAGGTCTGCGGAAGAGCTTGACATGGACGAGGATACATTGCTGTCAAAAGTGCAGATGAAGCTAAAGAGGTTAGAGGAGGTCACTGCTGCTGCGGCCCGGAAAAGTGAAGCGAGAGAACAGGAGGTGCAGGGGATCATCTCGGATCTTTCCCATCAGCTTAAGACGCCGGTTGCAAATATCATGATGTATTGTGATACTGCCATGAATCCTGCGATTACGGAAGAAGAGCGTGCAAAGTGTATGGCGGTGCTGAAAGATCAGGTGGGAAAGCTTGATTTTCTGGTACAGGCAATGATACGCATGTCCAGGCTGGAGCAGAATATCATTTCCCTTCATCCGGATGCAGTTTCTCTCCGGCACCTGCTGGACAGAGCATTCCAAAGTATCCGGGGCAAAGCAGTGGAAAAAAATATTTCGCTGGAAATACTCTGTGAGGAGGACATGATTCTCTTGTGCGATGAAAAGTGGACGGCGGAGGCTCTTTTTAATGTGTTGGACAATGCAGTAAAATATTCCCCTTCCGGCAGCAGGGTTACGGTGCATCCCGAGCGGCTTGAAATATATACAAAGATTGAGATAAGAGATGAGGGGACAGGTATCTCGCCGGAACATGCAGCGGATGTTTGTAAGCGTTTTTTTCGGGAGAAAAAAGCTGCGAAGACAGAGGGTGTCGGTATCGGGCTCTATCTGACCCGCGAGATACTGGAAAAGGAAAACGGTTATCTGAAGATCAGCCCCGGAGAAAAGAGGGGTACGACTGTAAGTGTCTATCTCCTGAATGCAGGGGAATTTATGAATACTTCAAAATAGCTTTCCCTTTCCGAGACTTTTTTGAAACATTTCCCTGTTATTCTTCTGTCATCAGCTATAGAACAGTGGGAAAGGGGAAAGAAAAATGAGCATTCTGGTTACAGAAAACCTGAAAAAATACTATGGAAAAGAACCGAATATCGTGCGCGCACTGGACGGAGTGTCGCTGTCTGTCGAGGAGGGAGAGTTTGCAGCTGTCGTAGGAACAAGCGGAAGCGGAAAGTCTACCCTCCTTAATATGATGGGCGGGCTCGATGTGCCGACAGAAGGTGAAGTGATCATAGCGGGAAAGAAGCTTTCAGGACTGAATGACGAGCGTCTGACAATATTCAGGAGACGGCGGATCGGTTTTGTGTTTCAAAATTATAATTTAGTGCCGATCTTAAATGTGTACGAGAATATCATCCTGCCGGTATCTCTTGACGGACAACGGCCGGATGAAGGCTATATCAGGCGGGTGATCCGGCTTTTGGGAATTCAGGATAAACTTACGGATATGCCGAACAATCTGTCCGGAGGCCAGCAGCAGAGGGTGGCGATCGCGAGGGCACTGGCCGCGCAGCCGGCTATATTATTGTGTGACGAACCGACCGGGAATCTGGATTCAAAGACCAGTCAGGATGTGATCGGGCTGATCCGGATGTCCAGCAGGCAGTTTAATCAGACGGTTATTATGATCACTCATAACGAGGAGATTGCCCAGACAGCGGACCGTATCATACGGATTGAAGACGGGAAGATCACGGAAAGCAGGTGGGGCGCATGAGGCGGCAGAGAAGAATATCAGCAAACAATAATTCTGGATATATCCGCAGTCTTGCGTGGAAAAGCGTGAAGAGCAGCCGCCTGAGGAATGTATTTGTTATCCTGACGATCGTGTTATCGGTCAGTCTTTTGATGGTGATGGCACTGTTTTACGCCGGACTCAATACGGCGGCAAAGCGGCAGGTGAAGAACATGCAGCATGTCATCTATTACGGGCTGAGCGAGGGGCAATTATCCGACTTGGCTGCAGAGGATGAACCGGCCAGTTATGTGTTGGGAATGAAGCAAGGACAGGGAGTGGAGGTTGAAGGAATTATGATATCTCCTGTGGCATATACCAGTGAGCCGTTGAAAGATGAGAACGCAAATCTGGAGACGGTTGCGCTGACAAAAGGCAGGATGCCGGAAACAGAAGAGGAAATCCTGCTTCCGGATGCATACTGCGCGCTGGAGGGGATCACGCAGGAGCCGGGCGAACAGGTTTCTTTTACCTGGCTGGACGGTACAAGGGAGGAGTATACGATCTCCGGCATCTTCCATGCAGAGGATAATATGTCGGTTTACAACGTTGTATTTTCTGAGGCGTATGCCGTGAATGGAAGTCAGCTGAAAGACGTTCTGTGGCAGGGGATTGTCTGTCTGAAAGGTGCGGAAGAGATGACTCAGACGGAGTTTGAGGACGCGGCATACTCTCTCGGAAATGATTTAGGAGTAGAAAGACGAAATGTCAACGTAAATAACTTCTTTCTGGATACGTTACCGGGCGGAGAACAGCAGGCGCAGGAGACGGCTGCGATCGCAGGAGCATGTATCGGGATTCTTCTTGTGAGCGTACTGGTCATATATAGTGTGTTTTACCTGTCTGTAGTAGGACGCATCCGCCAGTTTGGACAGCTCCGTACCATTGGAATGACAAAAAGGCAGATACGCAGGATGGTGCGTATGGAAGGACTTATGTTAAGTGCAGCAGGAATTCCGGCGGGGCTGGCTGTCGGAGGTATCGTGAGTTATTTCATACGTCCGTCCGGATGGAGCTGGCTGAATATGCTTCTTATTTCTGTATGTGTCGCTGCGGCGGATGTGGTTACTGTTTTATGTTCTATCCGGAGACCGGCAAAGATAGCAGCTTCCATATCTCCGGTCGAGGCGGCAAAGTACGCAGGATATGAAGCAGGAGATAAAGGAGGCGGACAGAAGAAAAGTGGAAAACTGGCGCGGAAGATCACGCCGGGAAGTCTTGCCCTTATGAGCAGTTTCCGGAATAAGAAAAAGACAGCCCTTACCCTTGTGTCCCTTGGGATTGGCGGCGTGTTGTATATGCTGGCTGCCTTTTGGGTGAGTTCTACGGATGAAGAAAGCTATGCAAGGCAGGGTGAATTTGCGTATGGTGAGTTTGTCATCGATTACTCCTATAATCTTGTAGAAACGGCGGAGCACGGAGAGATGGAACTGCGGACAGAACATCCGATGGACAGGACACTGACCGGGATAATTGAAGGTATCGACGGTGTGGAGCAGGTGATTCCCGTAGAAAGCCTTCCGGTTTCCTGGGAAACGCATGATGATGATGGAAATGTACGTATAGGAACGCTCAGTGAAGAACGTGCAGAGGATCTCCGGGATATTGTACGGGAGGGGAATCTGTCTTATGGAGATATGGTAGAAAATGACAGTATTATAACGACAGACGGCGGCGTATGGGAAGAAGTGTATGGCTGGAAACTGGAAGTCGGGGACGAAGTAGTATTCACCTGGTATGACGGGCAGCAGGAACGAGAGAAGTCTTGTACCGTGTGCGGGATTATTGACGCAGATGATTTCTCCCGGCTGTCGGACGGACAGCCGGGAGACTATACTCTGTCATTTCTGCTCCCGGACGTGGTACTGCAGGAGATGGCAGGCAGTGCGGGGCTGACAGGTTCTCTCGTGGTCAAGACGGATATGGAGAAGGATGAGCAGATTGAGGACAGTCTGAACAGGCTTCTGGATAAGCATCCATATTATTCCCTGAATACGCTGCAGGATAATATACTTGAAACAGAATCTATGTTTACGCTGCTTTTCTCGGTTATGATCGGGCTCAGCCTGTTTATTATCGCGTTTGCTCTCATTAATCTGTTCAACACACTTATCACAAATATCCTGACACGCGGGCGTGAGTTTGCCATGCTCCAGTCTGTCGGTATGACAAGGAAGCAGCTTGCCAAAATGCTCCGTGTGGAAGGACTGACGCTCTCGGCAGGCAATCTTCTGATAACGCTTGTGCTTGGTACTGCAGCGGGATATGTGATGATCTGGCTGCTGAGGTATTTCGGCGCAGACTATATGCATTTCGTATTCCCTGCGTGGTTCTTCCTCGGATATGCAGTTTTTATCGTACTTGTACCGGTGCTGATCACGGAATATATGGTAAGGCGTTTCCAGAAACAGACACTTGTGGAACGGCTGAGAGAAGAATGACAGCGCATCTCAGTTATTTACCGAATGATGCGCCGGATATGAATCCACAGTCAGCGCCTCGAACGCATATCCCTGACTCCGGTAATGCTTGATAATATCCGGCAGTGCCTCCACAGTCGTCCCTTTTGCATCGGTATCGTGCATCAGGATATTGATGTGCCGGGCGCTGCTGGAGGTGGCATTTTCGACAAGTGTTTTGACGGGGACGTTGTTCCCGCTGGCATCCGTTGAATCACAGTTCCAGTCAAAGTACTGATATCCCTTTTCCTGAACAGCTTTTGTCAGTTTTGTCATAAGGCCGGGGCAGTACTGTTTGCTTACGGTATTGCTCGACCCGCCGGGGAAACGGATCAGTTTTGATTCGACTCCGGTGGCTTCTTTTACCATGTCGGAGATCTTCTGCAGATCTTTGAAATATGCTTCTTCGGAAGCGTATACTTCTGCATAGTTATGCGTATATGTGTGCAGCGCCACGACACTGCCCTGGTCGACAATGCGTTTGAGCACATCGTTATGTTTCTGGTTGTTCCCCGTTACGAAAAAAGTAGCTTTTGCGTTGTACTCGTTCAGAATTTCAAGTATTTTGTCCGTGTGTGCGGACGGACCGTCGTCAAATGTAAGATAGACGACTTTGCGGTCGTAGTCCCGGTCTTTCTTGACAGTGATCTGGCGGACCGTGGTGCCCTCATTTCCTGAACGGTCTTTGGTCGTATATATGACCTCATAGGTGCCGGGGGTGGCAAAATCTACCTGCTCGGAATTGACGGAGAACTTCGGGTCCGGATCCATATCATCGGTTACTGTGACACCCTCGGAGAAGTCTATCGTTCTTCCCTGCAGCACTTCCACATTGTCTGCGCCCTGCACTACGGGCGGTGTGCTGTCTTTTTTTCGTGTCAGTGTTGCTGTTTCCACTGTCTCGTTGCCGGAAGTGTCTGTTGCAGCAATCTGTATGTCATAGGTTCCTTCTTTGTCCCATGCCTGCGGGTCCTTAAATCGTACTGATGTTTCTGTGAAGTCGCTGACTTCCTGTACAAATTTTTCCGGTGTGATCTCTTCTGCGAGGTCTGTTGTATAGGATTGTACCTTCAGTCTGGGAGGCGTTGTATCTTCTACTTTGACAGTGGCCTTATACTCGTGTCCGCGGCAGGTGTAAGTGACCGGATACTCACCGATCTTTTCGACATCTGCCTTTGTCTGGATGTTGACATCCTTTTTACCGGCAAAATAAAGATCCTTTACATTTTCCCACGGATCAAACGGTGTCATCAGCTCATGCCTGATGACAGTGTCTTTTAATCTGACCGGGTGTGTGTACAGGTATGTGAAAATCCCTGATGCTGCCAGAATCGGGATGATCAGCAGGATAGCCGCGATCCGAAGCAGCCGCGTATGCCGGTGTCGTCTTTTTCTTGAAGATTGTCTTTTGTTTCTCTTGGTCATATTCCCCTCTTATGTATAATGATTTTTTTAATCTGTCTGTTGCTGCTTCACTATACAAGGTATGGACCGCAGATGCAAGAGAGTTACACAAAACCTAAATAAAATTACATAAATTTTTAAGAATTGACCATTTTTGCAGGGATGGTTATACTATACACAATACGTTTTGACAGAGGAAAAGGTCGTTTATATGAACAGAAAGAATAACAAATCCGAAGATATAAGAGAGGATAAGAAAGAGAACCGGAAAAGCAGCAGGCATAAGGGCGGCCGCATGCGCAATTTGAGCGAAGCGCTCTACATGGAACTTCGCGAGCATAAGAGTTCTTTTATTGTGTATTTTACACTCCGTATTCTTGTGATCGTGATGCTGATCCTCCAGCTTTTGAACCGGAATTATGAAAATGTGTTTTTATGCGCGCTGACGCTGCTGTTACTGATCATGCCAAGCCTGGTGCAGGTCACATTTAAAGTGGAACTGCCGACGACGTTGGAGATTTTTATACTGGTCTTTATTTTTGCAGCTGAGATCCTGGGCGAGATCAGTGAGTTTTATCTAGTATTTCCTTTTTGGGATACGGTGCTCCACACGATCAACGGGTTTCTTGCAGCAGCCATCGGTTTCTCTATGGTGGATCTTTTGAACCGGAGTGAGAAGATCATGTTTAGCCTGTCGCCGCTGTTTATGGCTATTGTTGCATTCTGTTTCTCCATGACGATCGGTGTCATCTGGGAATTCTTTGAGTTTGGTATGGATATGCTGCTGGGATACGATATGCAGAAAGATACGGTCATTCATACGATCCGGTCCGTAACACTGGACCCGGCGGGGCGCAATGTGCCCTATATGATCAGCAATATCACGGAGGCTGCGGTGAACGGACGGGACCTGGGGGTAGGGGGCTATCTGGATATCGGTCTGATCGATACGATGCAGGATCTGATCGTCAATTTTATCGGAGCATTTGTATTTTCCGTGATCGGATTTTTGTATGTCAAGAACAGGGGGAGAGGAAAAATCGCAGGAAGTTTTATCCCCCGAAGAAAGGCAAAGGACAGAGACTTCCTTAAGATCGTGAAAGAAATGAATGATTCAGCGGCTCAGCCGGAATATCAGTTTCCAGACGAGAAAGAGGATGAAAGCGCCAAAGATCGTTGAGGCGATGTAGAGCAAAATGACGCCTGTATTCCCCAGAAGGGGAAGAAGATCGCGGAATACGACCTGCTGCATCTGATAATCCGGATTTATATAGAACATATTGATCGTGCCGAATCTGTCAAGGGAAAGATTTAGGAGTTCGGCAGCCAGGCAGCAGGCGAGATACAGGAGTGAACTGTATATAAAAGGACGCAGTGGGAACGCAGTCTTAAGGGAGCGGGAAAACAGCGTCTTTTTTTCGTTTGAGCGGAGCAGACGGATGTATGTGATCCCTGATGTGATCCCTAATATAATAAGAAGAATATGCCACAGATAAGAGTGGACGGTAAGTGCCTTTAATGGATAATGCAGGCCGGAGGTGTCTGCAAAAACGGCAATCCCGCCGAGCAGACAGTAGCACATCAGAAACATAAGAAGCGCCCTGCGCACATTACCGCGGCGCAGCCATGGATAGGCGAGCAGGACATACATGGGGATGCTGCAGAGCTGAAAGGGAAAATACCACCAGTTGTAGCTTCCGCCTCCCATGACAAAGGTGAGTGTGAACTGCTTCCATACCTCGCTGCATAGCATGAGAATACCGCAGACAAAGAAAATAATGTCAGATATGTTTGAAAAGTAAACAGAAATCAAAGTTTTTCTATTCTTCATTTATGTCACCTCTCCGAATTGCGCTTTGCGTGCCTGTTTGGATCACGCTTTGCGCAATCATTATACCCCAATCCCCAAAATGTTTATACCGGTTTGACAGCTTTTACATGCAAAATGATGAAAAAGCGGAACTGAATTGTGAGAAACATACAAATAACAACTGTTTTTTATATAAAATTATACAAATTTATATGGCGCTATGCGGCTGGCCCTTTTTTTCTGAAAAATGGGATGAAAAAGTAATAAAACTGAACGGTTCTTATATTGTGAAAAAGTACAATTTGAAATAAAAAACGGGAACTGCCAACGAGAAAAAGTTAATGTGTGAAAATGTTGACAAATTCTGAGGCGGGGCGTAATATTTAGACAGCTTTTCGGAATACTTATTTATTAATAAGAAGAAAAGCGGGCTGAATTGAAAAGTGAAAAAGGTTTTAGGGGGTTCAAAAGGGAACGGCTCTTTTTTTTATGCCTAAAATCCGGGGCTTTTCCGGTTCAGTCAATAAAATGGTGAAAAAAGGAGGGAGCAATACGGGAAATCTGACAGAAACACTGATGGAAGAACTGAACTGCGAGACAGTATTCACGCTTCCGGTCGTGGGAGGTATCTCTGAATCTGTGGTGGTTACGTGGATCATCATGGCGGTTCTTGTTCTGCTGTCCATTATCCTGACGAGAAATCTCAGCGTGGATAATCCCGGCAAAGTCCAGCTTGCGCTGGAAGCGGGAATAGGCTGGGCACAGGACTTTTTTGAAGGGATCATCGGAAAAGAAAGCCGAAGATACATCCCTTATCTGATCACGGTACTTCTCTATCTGGCTGCAGCGAACACGCTCGCGCCGCTGTGCGGTTTTAAGCCGCCGACAAAAGATCTGAACGTGACGGCAGCTCTGGCGATCATGAGCATGTGCCTGATCGAATTTTCGGGAATCAGGAAGAACGGAGTGGTTCACTGGGTAAAACATTTCGCTCAGCCGGTTCCGGTGGTAGCACCGATTACAGTACTGGAGATTGTGATCCGGCCGCTGTCGCTCTGTATGCGACTCTTCGGAAACATGCTGGCCGGGTTTGTGGTGCTGGAACTGCTGAAATTTTTCGTGCCGCTGATCATACCGATTCCGGTGAGTTTTTATTTTGATATCTTCGACGGTCTGCTTCAGGCATATGTATTCGTATTTCTGACAGCACTGTTCATGACCGAGGAGATGGAGTGACCCGCAGACGGCGGGGGAAGGCTGTACCCGGGTAAAAAGGGGAAGGCCTCAGCAATTCATAAAATACAAAATAGAAAAAAGGAGAATATTATTATGGAAACAATTATTGCTATCGGAGCAGCTATTGCAGTATTAACAGGTATTGGAGCAGGTGTAGGTATCGGTATCGCGACAGGTAAAGCAGCTGAAGCAATTGCAAGACAGCCTGAGGCAGAGGGCAAGATCAGCAAAAACCTGATCCTTGGATGTGCACTTGCAGAGGCAACAGCTATCTATGGCTTTATTATCGGACTTCTGATTATCATTCTTCTGTAAGAATATGGCAGAACTTAGAGACGATAACATGAAAGGTGGGTTTAAAAGGTGATTTCAATAAACTTGAACCTTGTCTGGACCATAATCAACCTTGTTGTTCTTTATCTTCTGCTGAGACATTTCCTCATCGGTCCTGTAATGAATATTATGGAACAGAGAAAACAGATGATAGATGACGGATTTAAGAATGCAGAGGCGGCACAGGCGGATGCCAACAGGCTGAAACAGGAGTATGAGACGGCTTTAAGCGGAGCAAAACAGGAATCTGTACAGCTCATAGAGGATGCGAGAAAGAGCGCAAAGGCAGAATATGACCGCATCGTAAGTGAAGCGGGAGAAAGAGCAGACACTATGATCGAATCCGCAAAGGAAAATGTGCGCATCGAGCGTGAGCAGACGATGAAAGAACTGAAGTCACAGATTGCAGGGCTCGCGGCTGCGTCAGCGGCGAAGATCATCAGCGGCAAAGCAGATGATAAGGAGAGCCGGGACCTGTACGATCAGTTCCTGAAAGAAGCAGGTGAGGGCGATGGCAATGCAGACAAATAATGAAATACGCTGTTCTTCTACTGCGGTCTCATACGGGAAAGTTCTTTTTGAACTGAATATTCCCCGGGAGAGTGTAAGAAAGACACGCGAGATATTAGAGGCTGTTCCGCAGCTCTCTGATCTGCTCATGAATCCTACGGTCGCCCTGAAGAAGAAACTTGCGGTCATTGACAGAGTGTTTCCGGAAGATATGAGGAACTTTCTGAAGACGGCATGCAGGTATCGCAGGGTGGAGCTTATGGACGAGATTTTTGCCGCATATGACAGATGCCGGGATGAGCAAAATAAAGTTCTCAAGGCTGTGCTGACATGTACTGCCCCGCCGGATGAAGAACAGAAAAAGGGAATGGAAAGCTTCCTGTGCAGAAAGTACGGCGCAGAGGAGGCACAGATTGAAGTGCGTTATGACGCGGATCTGCTGGGCGGATTTATTCTCCGCGCGGGCAGTGATGAGTATGACTGGAGTATGAAAGGACGTCTGGACAGACTTACGCAGACGCTGGGCGGACGCCGGTAACGGGACTGCATCAGAAGTCTTACTCTTAATATAACCTGGAGGTGAACAAGGTGAGTTCAATCAACTCAGATGAGATTATCTCTATTCTCCGAGAAGAGATAGAGAATTTTGATACAATGAGCAAAGACAGTGAAGTCGGAACTGTTGTCTCGGTAGGCGACGGGATTGCCACGATCTATGGAATCGACCACGCCATGTACGGAGAGATCATCACATTCGAGACCGGGCTTAAGGGAATGGTCCAGGATATCCGCAAAGATGAGATCGGATGTATCCTTTTCGGAAGTGATACGGAGATCCGTGAGGGCACGAAAGTGTCCCGTACAGGAAAAAAAGCCGGTGTACCTGTCGGTGAAGCATATATAGGAAGAGTTGTCAATGCGCTTGGTGAGGCAATTGACGGCAGAGGAGAAATAAAAGCAGATGACTATCGCCCGATCGAGCAGGAGGCTCCGGGGATCATTGACAGAAAGTCTGTCAGCGTTCCGATGGAGACCGGTATCCTGTCTATCGATGCAATGTTCCCGATCGGCCGCGGACAGCGAGAGCTGATCATCGGAGACCGTCAGACAGGAAAGACGTCTATTGCAATGGACACGATCCTGAATCAGAAAGGAAAAGATGTGATCTGCGTCTATGTTGCGATCGGACAGAAAGCGTCTACGGTGGCAAAGGTAGTAAATACACTGAAGACACACGGTGCCATGGATTATACGATCGTGGTATCATCCACGGCGAGCGACTGCGCACCGCTGCAGTATATTGCTCCTTATGCAGGAACATCGATGGCAGAGTATTTCATGTATCAGGGAAAAGATGTCCTGATCGTATATGACGATCTGTCTAAACATGCGGTTGCATACCGTGCACTGTCACTCCTTCTAGGACGTTCTCCGGGACGAGAGGCTTATCCGGGAGACGTCTTCTATCTGCACTCAAGGCTGCTGGAGCGTTCCAGCCGTCTGAGCGATGAAAAGGGCGGCGGTTCTATTACGGCGCTGCCGATCATCGAAACACAGGCGGGAGATGTATCCGCTTATATCCCGACCAACGTGATTTCTATCACCGATGGTCAGATATTCCTGGAGAGTGGTCTTTTTGCATCAGGTATGAGACCGGCGGTCAATGTAGGTCTTTCCGTATCCCGTGTGGGCGGTGCAGCTCAGACGAAAGCGATGAAGAAAGCATCGGGAAGTATCCGTATCGATCTGGCACAGTACAGAGAGATGGAAGTGTTTACACAGTTCAGTTCTGACCTGGATCCGGCAACGAAAGAGCAGCTTGAATACGGAAGCGGTCTGATGGAGCTGTTAAAGCAGCCCCTCTATCATCCGCTGTCCCTGCATGAGAAGGTCATTACTCTCTGTGCGGCGACACATAAAATACTCCTTGGAATCAATAAAAAGCAGATCAAGCAGTTCCAGTCAGATATGCTCACTTATTTTGAGACTGCACATCCTGAGATCGGACAGGAGATCGAGGATAAGAAAGTGCTGTCTGACGAACTGATCGAAAAGATCGTGGAGACTGCGAAGGAATATAAAGCAACAGTTCAGCCATAGGGACTGCATGACAGTGCGGCTTTGCGAATAGCGCGGGCTGAACGGAGATTTTAAGAAGAGCAGGTGATAACATGCCAAATATCAGAGAGATACAGAGTCGTATCAATAGTGTCAAAGACACGATGAAGATCACGAATGCGATGTATATGATCTCTTCCTCCAAGCTGACGCAGGCTAAGAAAAAGCTTCAGGATACAGAGCCTTACTTTTATGCCCTGCAGGGTGAGATTTCACGAATCCTGCGTCATCTTCCCGAACTGGAGCATAAGTATTTTGACCGGCGGGAGAAGGTGCCGAAGGATCAGCGGAAGATTGCCTCTATCGTAGTCACGGCAGATAAAGGCCTTGCCGGTGCGTATAACCATAATATCGAAAAACTGGAAGAGGAGATCCTGGCAAAACCGGGTATCCATAAGCTGTTCGTTGTGGGAGAGCTGGGGCGTCATTACTTTGCAAAACGAGGACAGGAGATTGATACCCACTTTAAATACACGGTACAGAAACCGACTATGCACCGCGCAAGAGACATCTCGGGCGTGCTGATCGAGCAGTTTGAGCAGGGAGAACTGGATGAAATCTATATTGTGTACACAAGAATGGAGAATTCCGTCCAGTCAGAGGCAGAAGTGATGAGACTTCTTCCTTTGGAAAGAAGCTCATTTAATGAGATGAAGATGCCGCTCAATGTGCATCGTGAGTCAATAGAACTGTACCCGTCAGCTGAAGCGGTACTTGACAGTATCGTGCCGAATTATGTGACCGGCATGATATATGGATGTCTTGTACAGGCATATGCGAGCGAACATAATGCCCGTATGATGGCGATGAAATCGGCCACAGACAGTGCGAAAGATCTGATCCATGACTTGTCGATCGCATACAACAGGGCACGCCAGGCGGCGATCACGCAGGAGATCACAGAAGTCTGCGCAGGTGCAAGGGCACAGCAGAAGTAGCAGGATACTTTTGGAAAGAAAGTGAGAATGATTATGAATAAAGGAAGAATCACACAGGTCATGGGACCTGTCGTTGACGTAGTATTTGAAGACGGCGGACTTCCCTTTATTAAAGATGCACTTGAAGTCGATAACAACGGCAAGAAATGCATCATGGAAGTAGCCCAGCACCTTGGAAATAACGAGGTGCGCTGCCTGATGCTGGCAGCGAGCGAGGGACTTCACAAAGATATGGAAGTTACAGCCACAGGAGCCGGTATCAAGGTGCCGGTCGGCGAGAAGACGCTGGGAAGGCTTTTCAACGTGCTCGGCGAGACGATCGATGACGGAGATGCCATCGAAGATTCTGAAAAGTGGGTGATCCACAGAGATCCGCCGTCGTTTGAGGACCAGAGCCCGGTCGTAGAGATCCTGGAGACAGGAATCAAGGTCATCGACCTTCTGGCTCCGTATGCAAAGGGTGGTAAGATCGGTCTCTTCGGAGGCGCCGGAGTTGGTAAGACAGTGCTTATTCAGGAGCTGATAAGAAATATCGCTACAGAGCACGGCGGGTATTCTATTTTTACAGGAGTCGGAGAGCGTTCCCGTGAGGGTAATGACCTCTGGTCCGAAATGAGAGAATCAGGAGTCCTTGAGAAGACAGCCCTGGTGTTCGGACAGATGAACGAGCCGCCCGGAGCCCGTATGCGTGTGGCGGAGACAGGACTTACGATGGCAGAGTATTTCCGCGATGAAGAGCACAGAAACGTACTTCTGTTCATTGATAATATTTTCCGTTTCACACAGGCGGGTTCCGAGGTGTCCGCGCTGCTCGGCCGTATGCCGTCAGCCGTAGGATATCAGCCCACACTGGCAACAGAGATGGGTGAGCTGCAGGAGCGTATCGCTTCTACAAAGAACGGATCAGTAACGTCTGTACAGGCTGTCTATGTGCCTGCCGATGACCTGACTGACCCGGCACCGGCGACGACATTCGCCCATCTGGATGCCACAACGGTCCTGTCCAGAAAGATCGTTGAACAGGGTATCTACCCGGCGGTAGATCCGCTGGAGTCCAGTTCACGTATCCTGGAGGCGGAGATAGTTGGTGAAGAGCACTACGAGGTGGCAAATAAGGTCATCGCGATCCTCCAGAAATATACAGAGCTGCAGGACATCATTGCAATCCTCGGTATGGAAGAACTTTCCGATGAGGATAAAGCGACTGTCATGCGTGCACGAAAGATCCAGAGATTCCTGTCACAGCCGTTCTTTGTAGCAGAGACATTCACAGGAATCCCGGGTAAATACGTACCACTTAAAGAGACGATCCGCGGCTTTAAAATGATCATCGATGGCGAGATGGATGAATATCCGGAGTCCGCGTTCTTCAATGTGGGAACGATCGATGACGTGATCGAGAAGGCAAAAGCAGAAGGTGCGGAAGCGTAAGAGTGCATAATAGAACAGGAGTGTATGCGTAATGGATACATTTGGTCTGAAAATCATAGCAAGTGACAAGGTCTTTTATGAGGGCCGCTGTAGAAAACTCATCATCCCTGCTCCTGACGGAGAGAAAGGGATCCTGCCAAATCATGAAAATATGGTCATAGCCATTGCTGTAGGTACGGCCAAAGTCCAGCTGGCAGGAGAAGAAGAGTGGAGAGAACTTGCGGTAGGGACAGGATTTGCTGAGATCGTGAACAACCGTGTCACGCTTCTGGTAGACACTGCCGAGCGCCCGGAGGATATCGATGTCCGCCGCGCACAGGAACAGCAGGAGCGTGCAGAAGAGCAGATGCGGCAGAAACAGAGCACGCAGGAATACTACCACACCCAGGCATCCCTCGCCAGGGCAATGACCCGATTAAGAGTAGCCCAGGATAAGAAGTGGAATATATAATAACAGTTCAGCCATGAAAAAGGACAGGAGAGAAAACCGTGCTTGTACGGTTTTTCGCCTGTCCTTTTTCATGGAGTGAGCGCCAGAGTATGAGCAAAGAAGCGGCGGCAGCCGCAGTAAGCACGAAGTGCGACTTTGCGAATGGCGCGGCTGAGTTGTTGTGGACGGAGCCGGAGCGCCAGAATATGAGCAAAGAAGCAGCGGCAGCCGCAGTAAGCACGATAGTGTACTGTATCATCCACATTTCGCATAATGACTTGCCTGAATTCCCATCTGCTACGTTGTCGTCAATCGACGATGCCACCGCATCGCCTCATTCCTCCGCCTTGCAGAATGAAAATTCATTCTACGTCATTTTGCTGAAAGTGGATGGTATAGTACACTAGTGCGATTTTGCGAATGGCGCTATATTTTTGCTAAGAAATAATCCGGCCGTTGACACGTCAGTGTCCGGATGTTATATTTAAGTTAATTTTGCGTAAAATATCCGGCGAAAAAATGCCGGTATTTTTATGCAAAATTCGGAATGCGGAAGTGTATTCCAATTATTCCGAAAAAACTTAATATAGCAATTTACAGCAAAGAGGGAAAAAATATGGATGTTTCTTTTGCAGGTTTCTGTCAGCAGGTCTTTTCCAATCCTGTTCTGATGGTAACGGTAGTGCTCACTTTGGGCGTGATATTTGTAAACGGTTGGACCGATGCGCCGAACGCGATCGCCACATGTATCGCCACAAGATGTCTGAAAGTAAGGACCGCGATCCTGATGAGTGCTGTGTTTAATTTCTTGGGAGTGCTCGTTATGACGCACATTAACAGCGCCGTGGCATCGACGATCAGTAACATGGTCGACTTTGGCGGGCAGACAGAGGAAGCGCTTATTGCATTGTGCGCGGCGCTGTTTTCAATCGTTGTCTACAGTGTGGCCGCTTCTGTGTTCGGCATACCGACGAGTGAGAGCCACAGTCTGATCGCAGGACTTACAGGAGCAGCGATCGCTATACACAACGGCGTCGGAGGTGTCAATTTTAACGAGTGGGTGAAAGTCCTCTATGGGCTTGTGCTCAGTCTTGCACTCGGTTTTTTTATGGGCTGGGTGATCTGCAAGATCATCACTATAATCTGCGCGTCCATGGACCGGCGCAGGACAAATGGATTCTTTACTGTGGCGCAGATCTTCGGAGCTGCTTTCATGAGCTTTATGCATGGCGCACAGGACGGGCAGAAATTTATCGGCGTACTGTTCTTAGGCGTTGCGTTCTGCAACGGGCAGAGCAGCGTCGAGGGGATGATCATCCCGGTATGGCTCATGCTGCTGTGCAGTACGGTCATGGGCGTAGGGACGAGCGTCGGTGGAGAGAAGATCATCAAATCTGTAGGAATGGATATGGTAAAGCTGGAAAAGTTCCAGGGATTTTCCGCGGACCTGGCGGGAGCGGTGTGTCTGCTCCTCTCCAGCGTATTCGGTATTCCGGTATCGACGACACATACAAAAACAAGCGCGATCATGGGAGTCGGCGCGGTGAAGAGACTGTCAGCGATCAATTTTGGCGTTGTAAAGGATATGATGCTGACATGGATCTTTACATTTCCGGGCTGCGGACTGATCAGCTTCATTGTTGCAAAGATATTTATTATGGTATTTTAGGAGGAAAGAACAGTGGCAAAGAAACAGGATTCATTTTATTTTGATAACTTTGTGGCGTGCGCAGAGGATTCCTGCCGGGCAGCACAGATGCTGAAGAAAGCGCTTGAAAACTTCAGGCCGGAAACGCTGAAAGATCAGCTGGACAGCATCCATGAAGTAGAGCACAGCGCAGATGCAAAGAAACATGAGATGCTCGATCATCTGGCAAAAGAGTTCCTTCCGCCGATAGAGCGTGAAGATATCGTTTCTCTGAGTCAGAACATCGACAATATGACAGACAAAATAGAGGATGTCATGCTGAGGGTATATATGAACAACGTACAGGACATCGAACCGAATGCCCTGAAGATGACGGATGTTGTGATCGAGTGCTGCGACGCGGTGCGGGATCTTCTTGTTGAGTTTAAGAATTTTAAACGTTCTAAGACTCTCAAGCAGCTGATCATCCGTATCAATGATCTGGAAGAAGAATCGGACAAGCTCTTCATGCAGAGCATCAGAGGCCTCTACACAGAGTCGGAAGATCCGATCCGCATCATTGCCTGGAGAGATATCTATATTTATCTGGAGAGATGCGCAGACGCATGTGAGCATGTGGCGGATGTGGTTGAGAGTGTGATCATGAAAAACTCATAATAAGAAGAAGGACCGGCGGCGGAGAGCACGACCGGTTCTTCTTAGTTTTATCTTGCATTTTCAGATGGCGTATACTACAATAAAAATGCTTACTTGAAGTGAAAGACAGGGGAGATTAAGATATGAGTGAAAGCTACAGACCGCGTTCTACTGCAGAGATCATGAATGATGTTTTGAGCACCGTGCGTGATTATTATGACTCAGAGTACGCTTATTATATTGAAAAAGAGCAGGGTGACATCGAAGTGATCTATGAGTGGTGTGCCGAAAATGTGGAGTGGCAGAGAGACCGCCTGAAACTGCTTCCTGAGGAAGAACAGCCGAAGTGGATGAAGACAGAGATCACAGATACGACTTCGGACTGCTATAGTGTATTCCGCCAGATCACGGAGGACACGACTGCTATCCTGGCAGTTGCGGGAGTCCACAGAGGAGGCTGCACGCTTGATCTTATGAGGGCACTTCTCCCGTATATCCCTCAGGCGATCGCGCTGCAGAAAATGCAGAAGCAGCAGGAATATCTCAGCTATCATGATGATCTGACCGGGCTTTTGAACAGAAACAGTCTGGTGGATTATCTGGATAATGTAAAGAGCAGTGAGCTGAAATCCCTGGGCGCGCTTTCTATCGATATCAACGGACTGAAGAACTTCAATAAAGAGTTCGGCAGGGACTATGGAGATGAAGTGATCACCCGCATAGGTGAAGTGCTCCAGGAGTATTTCCACAGTGGCGAGGTTTACCGTCTTACAGGCGATCAGTATCTCGTACTGGTTGAAAATACAACGTATGAAAACTTTACAAAGCAGATATATGCTGCCCACACCAAACTTGACAATATCAGTCTCGGGCTTGTATCGATGGGCTATGCCTGGGAGAAAGTGGATATTGATGTGGAGAAGCTGGTAAATAACGCGGAAGTCATGATGCGCGAGGAGAAGAAGAAATATTATAAGAACCTCAAAAAAGGACATCATGAACCGATCATCAAGCAGGATCTTCTGGATGACCTGGAGCATAAGAATTTTATCGTCTGTCTTGTTCCGAAGATAGATACAGCCACCGGCCGGGTTGCGGAGGCCGAGGCGGTGGTCAGATATCACCATAAAGATCTGGGGATCATGGATCCGGGCAGATATATCAATCTGCTGGAAGAAACAAAGCTATCCCATTATCTTGATCTGTATGTTTTTGAAGAAGTATGTAAAACTCTTCACAGATGGGAACTGGCGGGGATTCCGCTCATACCGATCGCGGTGAATTTTGCCGGTGCCACGTTGAAGCAGGAGAGCATCGCGGAGAAGATGCTTCATCTGATCGAAAAATATCATGTCAGATGTGAGTATCTTGCGGTGGAAGTTTCGGAATCAGGCAACGATATGAACCAGGAGATGCTGGCGGAGACCAGCGGCAAGATCCGCAAGGCAAATGTGCGTGTGATCCTGGATCATTTTGGGGCAAAAGATTCAAGTTTCTCTATACTGTCGCTGATGGAATTTGACGGCCTGAAGCTTGATAAAAGCCTGATCACAAATATCGTCGGAAATGCACGCAGCCGTATTGTTGCACAGGCAGTAATAGATATCTGCCGGCAGCTTGGCGCGTTTGTCCAGGCGTCCGGTGTGGAGACGCAGGATCAGTTAAATGTATTAAAAGAACTCGGATGTGATTATGCACAGGGAACGCTGTTTAATAAGCCGATCACGATCGAGACATTTGAAGTCAGATATATGAAGGAATAGAAAATGGTAAAAGCATGGATCGCGGATGTCACACCGCTTTTGGATAAGGAGTGTTACGACAGTTATTACAGACAGGTTCCTGACTTCCGGAAGAAAAAGGCGGATGCGCTCCGGCTGGATAAGATGAGGGCACAGAGTGTCGGCGTATGGGCACTGTGGCAGAAGATACGTACAACATACGATCTTCCGGAGGAGTCAATAATTAACTTTTCACATTCCGGGACGTGTGTCATGTGCGCGGTATGCATGGATGGCAGGGAAGCCCGTGTGGGCTGTGATGTAGAAAAGACAGGGCAGCTCAGAATGAATATCGCAATGCGTTATTTCTGCAAGGAAGAATATGAATTGATCAAAGAGGCGGGATCGGACGAAGAAAAGACGGATCTTTTCTTCCGCTACTGGGTGTTGAAAGAGAGCTTTATGAAAGCGACGGGAAAGGGAATGGCTCTTCCTGTAAATTCTTTCTGTATCCGTATGGACGACCCGCCGGTTCTCGTGCGGCAGCCGGCAGAGTTCCCGGAATCTTACTATTATCGCGAATACCGTGTCGGAGGATTCCCCTATAAGATGGCGGTGTGTTCTACGGACGCGGATATCGATACGGAATTACATACAGAGTTGACATTATGATAAAACTTGATTTTGATATACATAAGATAAAAAATTTTGGTATGGGGGCGGTCCTGGGGCTGGCAGCAGGCGTTCTGGCAGTTTCTCTGGGCGCATATCATATTATTTCTGAAAATAATACGAAAGCAGCGGCAAAAGAGGCAGAGCTGACCGCAGAAAATGAAGAGCTGAGGGATCAGATCAAGAAGGAGAACGCCGTAGAGGCGAATACAGAGACACTTGCGGAAGACGAGGACGGATGGCAGCTCATCCTTGTGAACGGGGATCATCCTCTGGATGCATCCTATGTACCGGAAAAACTGACAGAAATCTCTCCGGGATATCAGGTGGATGACCGGATTGTTTCGGATCTTCAGCAGATGCTGGATGACGGGGCGGCGCAGGGACTGAGCATGTATGTGACATCGGCTTACCGATCTTATGACCAGCAGATCGAGACATTTAATGCATCGATGCAGAACAGGCTGGATCAGAACATGACACCGTTGGAAGCGTATCAGGAGACAAGCACTTCCGTTGCGCTCCCGGGAACGAGCGAGCATGCCACCGGACTTGCCGTTGACATCATTTCTACATCGTATGGAGAACTGGATGACAGGCAGGGAGATACGGCGGAGCAGAAGTGGCTGATGGAACATTGCTGGGAATACGGATTTATCCTGCGGTATCCGCCGGAGAAGTCAGATATAACCGGTATTATCTATGAACCTTGGCATTACCGCTATGTCGGAAAGGAAGCGGCCAAGGAGATCACGGAACAGGGAATTACGCTGGAAGAATATCTCAGGTAACAGTGCGGCTTTGCGAATGGCGCGGGCTGAACCGGTTTCAGATAGCAACATTGGGGAATATAAGCAATACATAAGGAGGAGAACCATGGAAGATTTAACATTTGGTGAACAGGTCAAGATCATTCTGGGGAGAAAAGGAATGACGATCAAGCAGCTTGCAGAGCTGATCGAAGTCCGGACAGGCAAAAAGATGTCAAGACAGAATCTGACACAGCGCCTTGGCAGGGACAATTTTCAGGAGCAGGATATGCGCATGATCGCGGCAATCCTTGAGTGCCCGTTCCATTTGAGTATTATGTCGGAAGCGCCGGTACAGCCGCGCAGCACGGCGGCTTTGGAGAAAGCTGCGATCGCCCGGACAGAAGCAGTGGAAAAAAGACAGGCAGAAGAAATGCGTACAGAAGAAATACAGGCGGCGGAGCCTGAGGTAGAGGATATAGTGGAACCAGTGGCTGCACCGTCCGAAATGAAAACTTCTGAAGTGCAGGCAGCTTCGGATGAGCGTGACATGACGATTGGTGAACTCTATGAGATACATGAAGAACTGTCAGAACTGGAGGAAAACGCAAAGGCCGGAGAACCGGTAGAAGAAATCAAGAAAGAGCTGGAAAAACCGAAAAAATCTCTTTTCCATACAGGCGGGATTTTCCTCCGCAGAAAACAGCGCGATGCAGATGCGGCGGATACTGCTGAAGAAATAAAGGCAGCAGATGCGGCGCATGAGGAAACAAACGGAGAGAATACAGGCTGGCCGGTGAACGCAGAGCAGACGGAGCGGGAAAAAATGCAGACGGAAGAAGAGCAGTCTTCGTCTGCGGCAGAGGAGAAAGATGATTTTGAACCTGTTATTTCCCACGATGATGTGGAGGAAGACAGGGAAGTCGGTGAGGTAAACCCGTATACAGGAAGAGAATATCAGTCGAACAGCGTGCGCATGCACCCTACAAGGATTGGTTATGTGCAGGTTTATGACCGTACGATCCATAAATGGACAGATATGACGGAGTGGGCGTTCCTCGGTCTTCAGGAACGCAAGAAGGCTCTGCTCGGTAAGGCGTATGAGCCGCCGATCTATCTTGACTGATCAGGCCTGCTTTACGACAGGGCAGACAGAGGCCGGGAACTGATGCACAGATGAAAGGGGAAACGCACAATGGAATGGAGAATGCTGCTGTCCCCGATGCGGGAACGGGGAAGTTCGGGAAGGTCAAAGTCGGCGGATCTGAGAAGCGAATTTGAGAAGGATTACCACAGGATCATTGGCAGCGCGTCATTCCGGCGTCTACAGGATAAGACACAGGTATTTCCTCTGGATAAGAGCGATTTTATACGAACGAGGCTGACACATTCCCTTGAAGTCTCCTCTCTGGGGAAATCCCTCGGACAGAATATCGGAGAAAATATTCTGAAATTCCGCAGAAATTCAGGGTTTACTCCGCAGATGAAAGAGGATATTTCCCATATCCTTGAGTGTGCGGGGCTGATCCATGATATAGGAAATCCGCCCTTTGGGCATTTCGGAGAAGTGGCGATCCGTGAGTGGTTTGCCGGAAATCTGCCTAAGCTGTCTTTTTGTGGACAGCCTGTAGAAGATATACTGAGCGAGCAGATGAAGCAGGACTTCTATCACTTCGAGGGAAATGCGCAGGCGCTTCGGCTCGTGACCAGACTGCATTATCTGGTGGATGAGCATGGCATGAATCTGACCTATGCTCTGCTGAATACCATTATCAAATATCCGGTTCCGTCTACCGGTATCCGGCCGGACAGCGGAAATATCAAGGACAAGAAGATGGGATATTATCTTGCGGATGAAGAAATATTCCGCAAAGTGACAGAGACGACAGGAGCGGGGAACAGCAGGCATCCGCTGACCTATATCCTTGAGGCGGCGGATGATCTTGCCTATAAGACCGCGGATATTGAAGATGCCTTTGTAAAAGGATTTATCACATATTATACTCTGGAACAGGAACTGGCACCTCTGGAGCGCGCCTGTCCGGAGTCACCTTTTAAACCTCTGGAAAAACTGCGGCAGCTCTATGACCGGGGGCAGAAGAAAGGGGTGAGCAATCCGGAATCCTATGCGGTAAAGAACTGGATCATCAGCGCGCAGGGGTTCCTGATCAACTGTGCTACCTTTGGTTTTACATCCAATTATGACAGTATTATGGCGGGAACATTCAGGTATGATCTGTTTTATGGAACATTCGGGGAAAAGCTGATGGACCTGCTCGGAGATATGGCCTTCCGCCGTGTGTTTTCTTCCATGGAAATCTACAAGATGGAAGTGGCGGAATCCGCCATACTGAATAACCTGATGGAAAAACTGGTCAGGGCAGTTCTGTATTACGATACGGACGTGGAACAGGATACGATCGATAAGCGTGTTGTTTCATTTATTTCGGATAATTATAAGAATGCATACAAGCTTCAGGCTAAGGGAAAGAGCGAAGCGGAGAAATTGTATCTCCGCCTGCTCCTTGTGACTGATTATGTGTGCGGTATGACAGACAGTTATGCAAAGCGTCTTTATCAGGAGATGAATGGAATTATTTAAGCCGGATATCCGGAGCAGGGGATGCCTGTGAATTGCCGGAGGATGCCGGCGGGGTGCCGTCTGGACTGCAGGTTCCGACACAGCGGCACCAGTGTCCGAAGTCTGCCGTGTCATTTCGTTCCTCATCGGTCAGTTCCAATACTGAGACATATGCGCGCGTGAACCGCGGAAAGCCGAACAGATCGGCGGCGCGGGCCTCGCGCGTATCGTATATACCGGGGACTCCGAGCCATTTTCTGCCGCCCTCTTCGATGAGCGCGAGATGATTAAAATTATGATAACCGTGCAGCAGGAAGCTGTTGTTGGCAAGAGGCCAGAACTTCCGGGGCAGCAGGGTGAGATCCGAACGGCTGATCTTCTTTGCCTGAGGCAGATCTTTCGCCTCGGCGGATTCAAGCGCGGGCTCTTCCTGTGATGCAGGCATGGATTCTTCCTGTGGTACAGGCTCGAGGCTTTTCGGTGGCACAGATGCGGACTCCTCCTGTGATACAGGTGTGGACGCCGCTGTTGGTTCTGATTCAGCCTCTGAAAGGGGTGCCTGCAGTTCAGGGAGCTCACTCTGTAACTTTGACGGTTCGGGAGCGTTGTCCGGTGTATTCTTTGTAGGCTGCCGGTCAGCGTCAGGCTGCGATTCGGGCGAGGTTTCTTCTGGTGGCGTAGATTCTGCTTTCGGGGAGGGAAACTGTATCATATCCGGTTTTACATCAAAGAAGAACGACGACGCCATCCAGAAGAGGTCTCTGTTATCTTCCGGCAGACGGAGGAAGAAACCGTCAATCTGCTGCAGGGAGCGCCGCTCGGGAAAATGTATTTCGGATACCGGGAGTCGGATCGAGATATTCCTACCGCAGGAAGTAAGATCTGCAATCTGAGCGGAGTTCATCCGATTCTGCTCACAGAAGAAAGCATAGAGGCCAAGCGTGCTTCCCGCTCTCACCGGGACGCCTTTTGCCTGAATCTGGAGGATACATGACTGATAATGGCGGGTGACTTTGATAAAGCCGACATTCCGTCTGCGTTTACAGTTCTCGTATTCATATAAATAAAATGTACCGGGATTCATAGAATAAAATAACCTCTGGTCTTGTCTCTTTTCATTCCAGTCTATTCATGCAGGAGGGGAAAAAGAACAGGGGCGGAAAGGAAAATTATGTCTGAAGAAAGAAATGATGTTCGCGAAGAGCAGAAAAGGACAGATGAAAAATATATGAAGGAAGCGATCCGTCAGGCAAAGAAAGCCTATAAACTCGATGAGACGCCGATCGGCTGCGTGATCGTACACGAAGGCAGGATCATAGGCAGGGGGTATAACCGCAGAAATACGGACAAGAGCCCGCTTGCCCATGCGGAGATCACCGCCATCAAGAAGGCAAGTAAAAAAATCGGCGACTGGAGACTTGAAGAGTGTACGCTCTATGTGACACTGGAGCCGTGTCAGATGTGCGCCGGAGCGATCATACAGTCTCGTGTAACACGGGTCGTAGTAGGATGCATGAATCCGAAAGCCGGGTGTGCCGGATCAGTCCTGAACCTGCTGGACGTGAAAGCGTTCAATCATCAGGCGGAGCTTACCACCGGAGTGCTCGAAGAAGAGTGCAGCGCGATGATGACAGGGTTCTTCCGGGAGCTTCGGGAACGGAAGAAGATGCAGAAGAAGGCTGCTGTGCCGGAGCGTCCGGACGGCTGCACAATGATATGACAGACAGTAAAATAAAAGCCCCTCCAAATCAGGAGAGGCTATTTGATACTTCAGGAGCTTTTGCTTTTTCACGGAATATCTGTCTGAACAGAAAACGTACAAACGGTCCTGCATAGAAGATCTGCCAGAAGAATGCCGCCGGAAAGTTCAGGGCGACAGTCTGCAGCCAGACTGCGACAAACTCACTTCCCGCATCTTTGAACAGTATGGTTGCCGCCAGACTCATAAGAGGGCACATCCATGCGACAGATACTGCAGAGATGACAAGAACAAGATGGAATGGGTTCTCTTTTTCCGGATTTACGATACGAAATGCCGTTCTCTTTGCGATATGTCCTACAAAAAAGAAATCAAGTACAAAAGCGACCGGCGCCATGATCACAAGTTCATGAAATGCTGACAGAAATACTGTGCTGCTCATCCCGCCCATATTCAAAGCGATGTTATAGCAGATCATTGCATAGACCATGACAAATACCATCAGAATGGTGAAAATTACTTCCTGAAATTTAGTTTTGGGCATAAAAAATCCTCCTTAATGATAATAAACAGAGAAATGTGTTGTTCGTTATCATTCAGGAGAATGTGCGTTTCCAATAAGACCAAAAATCCGTTATTCTTTTTTACGTGCATTGCGCTTCGAACATGATCCACAGGCGTTACCCCGGCAGTTAACTCAGCCCAGGCACCCTCACGGCACCCGGGAGCTCCTGCTTAGTGCTGCTCCGTTCCCGACCTGACACGGTTCACAGGTTCCCGTCGCGTGAGACCCAAACATCAACATCACTTACCGGGGGCAGCCCTGCAGACTGCCGCCCTCTGCGCAATATCACCCCTGCTATAGCGGATTGCAGGTACAAGGTACCGCTAACACCCCGGCTGCACGAGCTTTAATTTTACATGATTTTTTTATGATTGTCAATAGCTGGTGAAAATGAGTTGTTTCTTGCTGGTGAAAATGAGTTGTTTCTTGAAACATAACCGAGAATATGTTAGACTTCTTTTATCTTAATCGGCAGGCATATCGCCATATCTTCAGCCGTCAGAGATTCTGGTAGTTCTTTGCCTCAGCAATTCCGAGGCGAAAATCAACCGCTTGTAACTTACAGTGACATCCGATATAATGAAGAAAGGAAAAAGCCTATGAAAAATGAACTGGCTGGAGATATTGCTCTGGCAAAAGGAAAGAGTCAGTATGATACATACTGCAAACGGATTCTGGCAAATAAAATCATTCTTGCCTGGATACTGAAATATGTGGCAGAAGAATTTGCTGATATGGATATCAGCAAGATCAAAGAGTGTATTGGTACAGATGTACAGATATCAGAAGTAAATGTTCTGCCAGGAAGAACGAATATGCCGGAAACTGAACGGATTATGGGAGAATCAGCAGAAGACGCAGTGCCTGGTGAGGGCGAATTGTACTATGATATCAGATTTTCCGTATATTATGCCCGCCAGAAACAAAGGATCAAGCTGATCATTAATGTGGAAGCGCAGAAAGAGTTTTATCCGGGGTATTCTATTATAACACGAGGAATATTTTACGGGGCACGGATGCTTTCCGCACAGAAGGGGGTTGAATTTACCGGGAGAGATTATGATAATATCCGTAAAGTGTACAGCATATGGATCTGCATGAACGCACCGGATTATATTGGAAATGCTATTTCGTTTTTTCATATTCAAAAAGAAGACACTATCCCGGGAATTCCAGATAAAAAAGAAACTTACGACAAGCTGACAGTTGCCACGATCTGCTTAAATCCCAGATCCGAAAAAGGCAACCGTTTGACAAAGATGCTTGGCATACTTTTATCTCCGAGACTTGATTCCGGGGAAAAGATACACCAATTGGAATACGAATTTGACATACCGATGGAAAATGATATGGGAGAGGAGTTGAACCAAATGTGTAATCTGAGTGATTATGTAGTTGAAATCGGACTTAAAGAGGGAAGGGAACAAGGAATAAAAGAGGGAATAAAAGAGGGAATAAAAGAGGGAATAGAACAGGGAATACAACAGGGAATACAACAAGGAATACAACAGGGAATACAACA
>DWWO01000151.1 GCA_019119675.1 Candidatus Mediterraneibacter faecipullorum
TGACGGCAACGGCCATGTTGGTGCAGGTTTGGGAAAAGCTACTGAGATCCCGGAAGCAATCCGCAAGGGTAAAGAGGACGCTATGAAGAAGATGATCACGGTATCACTTGACAACAACGCAAGTGTGATCCATGATGTGATCGGTAAATTCGGAAGCGCTTCCGTACTCCTTAAGAATGCTCCGGATGGTACCGGTGTGATCGCCGGAGGTCCGGCACGTGCCGTGATCGAGATGGCGGGAATCAAGAACATCCGTACAAAATCTCTCGGATCAAACAACAAACAGAATGTTGTACTTGCTACGATCGAAGGCCTTAAGAACACAAAGGCTCCGGAGGATGTTGCAAGACTTCGTGGAAAATCTATTGAAGAGATCATGGGCTAAGCAGACAGAATCTGTTACAATATAGTAAGATCTGTCACACAAGGAGGTAAGATTGAAATGGCAAACTTAAAAGTTACGTTAGTAAAGTCTACAATCGGCGCCATACCAAAGCATAAGAAGACAGTTGAGGCTCTTGGTCTCAAGAAGACAGGCAGAACAGTTGTACTGCCGGATAATGCAGCTACCAGAGGTATGGTACAGCAGGTTAGACATTTAGTTAAGGTTGAAGAAGAGGCATAAAAAGATAAGGAGGTAACGTCATGGACTTATCAAACTTAAGACCGGCAGACGGTTCTAAACAGAGTGATAATTTCAGAAGAGGCCGCGGACATGGTTCAGGAAACGGCAAGACAGCCGGCAAAGGCCACAAAGGACAGAAAGCCCGTTCAGGTGCTACAAGACCTGGATTTGAAGGTGGTCAGATGCCTTTATACAGAAGAATACCGAAGAGAGGTTTCACAAACAGAAACTCCAAGACGATCGTTGCTATCAACCTGGGCGCACTTGAGAGATTCGAGGATGGCGCTACAGTATCTGTTGAGACTCTGATCGAGAGCGGTATCGTGAAAAACCCGAGAGACGGGGTTAAAATTCTTGGAAATGGAGAGTTAACTAAGAAGCTTACTGTTCAGGCTAATGCATTTAGTGCAGCAGCTGCTGAGAAGATCGAAGCACTTGGTGGAAAAGCAGAGGTGATCTAATGCTTAAGACAGTACGTAGAGCATTTCAGATTGAAGACATCAGAAAGCGGATTTTCTACACATTTGTAATGCTTATCGTTGTGAGGCTTGGATCACAGCTCCCGACTCCGGGAGTAGATCCAACTTTCATTCAGGAATTTTTTGCACAGCAGACCGGGGACGCATTCAATTTTTTTGAGGCGTTCACCGGCGGTTCCTTTACAAACTTTTCTGTATTCGCACTGAGTATTACTCCGTACATTACTTCTTCCATTATCATGCAGCTCCTTACGATCGCAATTCCGAAACTTGAGGAAATGCAGAAAGAGGGAGAAGAAGGAAGAAAGAAGATCGCGGCTATTACCAGATATGTGACGGTAGGGCTCGCACTGATTGAATCCACGGCACTGGCAGTAGGCCTTGGACGTCAGGGACTTCTTGAGAATTACAGTTTTGTCGACTGCGCAATAGTTGTATGTACACTGACAGCAGGAAGCGCATTCCTGATGTGGATCGGTGAACGCATTACGGAAAACGGAGTTGGAAACGGTATTTCTATCGTGCTCCTGATCAACATCCTTTCACGTCTGCCGCAGGACTTCACAACGCTGTATACACAGTTTGTTGCTGACAAAAAGCTGGCGCAGGCATGCCTTGCGGCTCTGATCATCCTGGCAGTGATACTTGCTGTCGTGATCTTTGTTGTTATACTTCAGAGCGGCGAGAGAAGGATTGCAGTCCAGTATTCCAAGAAAGTACAAGGCAGGAAGATGTATGGCGGACAGTCAACACATATTCCGCTCCGTGTAAATACAGCCGGAGTTATCCCGGTCATCTTTGCATCGTCACTGATGCAGACGCCGATCGTTATTGCACAGTTTGTAGGAGCTGGCAATGGTACAGGGATCGGAAGCCAGATACTTGCGGGGATGAACTCCAATAACTGGTGCGATCCGGAACATCCGGTCTATTCGATCGGACTTGTGATTTATATTCTGCTCACTATCTTCTTTGCATATTTCTATACGTCGATTACATTCAATCCGCTGGAAATTGCAAACAATATGAAGAAGAGCGGCGGTTTCATACCTGGTATCCGTCCGGGAAAACCGACTGTAGAGTATCTGCAGAAGATACTCAATTACATTATTTTCATAGGTGCATGCGGCCTGATCATCGTACAGGTGATCCCGTACTTCTTTAACGGTGTGTTTGGTGCGAATGTTTCTTTCGGAGGAACATCACTGATCATTATTGTCGGTGTTGTGCTTGACACGATAAAGAAGATTGAGTCACAGATGCTTGTGAGAAATTATACTGGATTTTTAAATAACAAAGGAAGTAACATGTCAAACAGCTTCCTGGGATATTAAGCCATTCCAAGCTCGCCTTGTTTTACTCGCACCAGAGTGAAATATCGCGGGCTTATGTGGCTCTAATATACAAACTCATAAAAAACAAAGAGATCGGAGGTAAGATTATGAAGATTATCATGCTTGGAGCACCAGGTGCAGGAAAAGGAACTCAGGCAAAGAAGATTGCGGAGAAATATTCAATCCCGCATATCTCTACAGGAGATATTTTCCGTGCCAACATCAAAAATGGTACAGAGCTTGGTAAAAAGGCTAAGACCTACATGGATCAGGGGCTGCTCGTACCGGATGAACTGGTTGTTGATCTGGTCGTAGACAGAGTGCAGCAGGATGACTGTGCAAACGGATATGTGCTCGACGGTTTCCCGCGTACGATCCCGCAGGCAGAGGCTCTTGACAAAGCGCTTGCAGCAATGGGCCAGAAGATGGATTATGCGATCAATGTGGAGGTCCCGGACGAGAATATCGTAAACCGTATGTCCGGAAGAAGAGCCTGTGTTGACTGCGGAGCTACTTATCATATCGTATATGCTCCCACAAAAGAGGAAGGCGTCTGCGATAAGTGCGGCGGCAGCCTCATCCTGAGAGATGATGATAAGCCGGAGACAGTACTTAAGAGACTTGGTGTATATCACGAGCAGACACAGCCTCTGATCGATTATTACACACAGGCAGGCATACTCAAAGAAGTTGACGGTACGGTTGATATCAACGATGTATTTGCATCGATCGTTGAGATTTTAGGAGAGTAATCCGGGATGCAGCTGAGACCGGGAATGCTTGTGAAGTCAAAAGCAGGACGCGACAAAGACCATGTCTATGTCATAATCCGTGCAGAAGATGAATATGTATATGTGGCGGACGGGGATTTAAGACCTCTCCGCCATATGAAACGAAAGAATGCCAGACATCTTCAGCCAATATTGAAGATGTGTCTGGAACAGGAGCCGGATGATACGGCAGTCAGAAATTTAATCAGGAGATTTACCCGGCAGGGGGGATCAGGTTTAGGAACCGGAACTTTGAAGTTCCAATTGCAGGAGGAACAAATATGTCAAAAGCTGACGTGATTGAAATCGAGGGAGTTGTAGTAGAAAAACTTCCGAACGCTATGTTTAAAGTAGAACTGGAAAATGGTCATATCGTACTTGCCCATATCAGCGGCAAGCTGAGAATGAATTTTATCAAAATTCTTCCGGGAGACAAGGTTACACTGGAGATGTCACCGTATGACCTCAGCAAAGGAAGAATCATCTGGAGAGATAAATGACCGGAAGCACTTAGTGAAAGCAAGGCAGGGCCGAAGCTTGAACTTAGTGCGAGGTCGTTCCGTGAGATTGGCGAGGTATTTTCGAGCCTAGCGAACGGAACTTCCTTGATATTAAAAAAATGAAATTAGTTATTGACTTGATAAAACATTTGATGCTATACTATGAAACGGTCACTTTTGGGGTGGTGTGCCCAAAAACGACCTGAATATGTAGGCAAAGCACATAAGGGAAGGAGGATTTGACATGAAAGTTAGATCATCAGTAAAACCAATTTGTGAAAAATGCAAGATCATTAAAAGAAAAGGAAGCATCAGAGTAATCTGTGAGAATCCGAAACACAAACAGCGTCAGGGGTGACACTGAACACTTAGTGAAAGCAAGCCGTCAGGCGTAGCTTGAACTTAGTGAGAAGGTCCGTCCCAAGCCTTGGCGAGGTCTTTTCGAGCTTAGGCGCACGGACGTGTAGCGGATTGATGCGCGCTTACAAATGAATAATATGGAAAGCGTGCGACATGATTTAGGCGGCTGACAGCGCGACACACTCGGCAGTGTGTAGAGCTGTTTAATATACAGTAAGGATACACCGCATCTGTACACAGGTACCGCAGAGCGTGTGGTCTGGCATTTTCGAGGCAGCATAGGGATTGACATAACAGGGAGAAAATGCAATTGTATATTGCTTCTAATACCCGGCATTTGCATTGGCGGAGCTTTAATAGAGATCCGTGCCGGGAAAGGGCGTGGGTAACTGACGCGCCTGGGCTGGGATATCGGGACGATGATACCCCGGTAGGATGCACAAACACCAAGTGACAGAGATGATATCTGTACCGCATCCGCAGCCTCAGTTAAAGTAGATATCAACAAAGAAAATGGAGGAAAGACACATGGCTCGTATTGCAGGTGTAGACTTACCAAGAGACAAACGTGTAGAAATCGGTCTGACTTATATCTATGGAATCGGTAGAACAAGCTCAAACCGTATCTTAGCAGAGGCGGGAGTAGATCCTAATACTCGCGTAAGAGATCTTACAAGTGAAGAAGTAAAGAAGATCAGTGCAGTGATCGATGAGACTCAGGTTGTAGAAGGTGATCTCAGAAGAGAGATCCAGCTCAATATCAAGAGACTCAAAGAGATCGGATGCTACCGTGGAATCCGTCATAGAAAAGGACTTCCGGTACGTGGTCAGAAGACAAAGACAAATGCAAGAACATGCAAAGGTCCGAAGAGAACTGTAGCAAATAAGAAAAAGTAGAGCACTTAGCGAAAGCAAGCTGATAAGCGCAGCTTGAGGTTAGTGCGAACTTTGTTCGATGAACTTAGCGATGCATTGAACACTTGGCGAGGTCTTGTCGAGCCTAGTGAGAAAGCAGATACTCAGAGCGTAGCGAAGAGTATCTTCGCGCGAGCTTAGTGAATCGAACTACCTTGATTTTAGAGAAAGAAGAAAGTAGGTTAGTTTAAATGGCAAAGAAAGTTGCGAAGAAAGTAACAAAAAAACGTGTCAAGAAAAACGTTGAACGAGGACAGGCACACATCCAGTCATCTTTTAATAATACAATCGTTACATTAACAGATACACAGGGAAATGCTCTTTCATGGGCAAGTGCAGGCGGCCTGGGATTCAGAGGTTCAAGGAAATCTACTCCGTATGCAGCACAGATGGCAGCTGAGACAGCAGCTAAAGCAGCATTGGTACATGGTCTTAAATCAGTAGATGTCTTTGTAAAAGGCCCGGGATCAGGAAGAGAGGCAGCAATCCGTGCGCTTCAGGCATGTGGTATCGACGTAGTCAGCATTAAAGACGTGACTCCGGTTCCGCACAACGGATGCCGTCCGCCGAAACGCAGAAGAGTCTAATCTCAGTGAGAATGTAATCTGTATAAATACAAAAGCAACTAAAACAGCGGATGTCCGCTGATGTGTATGAAATTAGGAGGATAGACATGGCAGTAAACAGAGTTCCTGTTCTTAAAAGATGCCGTTCATTAGGCATGGATCCGATTTACCTCGGAATCAGTAAGAAATCTAACAGACAGCTGAAGAGATCAAACAGAAAAATGAGTGAGTACGGTCTTCAGCTCCGCGAGAAACAGAAAGCAAAATTCATCTATGGCGTTCTTGAAAAACCGTTCAGAAACTATTTCGAGAAAGCAAAACAGATGGAAGGCATGACAGGTGAGAACCTGATGAGACTTCTTGAGTCCAGACTGGACAATGTAATGTTCCGTATGGGATTTGCAAGAACAAGAAAAGAAGCAAGACAGATCGTTGATCACAAGCATGTTCTCGTAAACGGCAAGCAGGTAAACATTCCGTCTTATCTTGTAAAAGCCGGAGACGTGATCTCTATCAAAGAGAATAAGAAAAGTTCACCGAGATACAAAGAAATTCTCGAAGTGACAGGCGGAAACATGATTCCGGACTGGCTTGAAGTTGATTCAGAGAATCTGACAGGTACAGTAAAAGAGCTTCCGGCAAGAGGAGCAATCGATGTTCCTGTAGATGAGATGCTGATCGTCGAGCTGTATTCTAAGTAATATCGGCTGCAACAGCGTACCCCTTCAACATTTTAAAACCCATAAGGAGGGTCTGTGTAGTGTTTGATTTTAATAAACCAAATATTGAAATTACGGATGTTTCAGATGATAAAAAGTACGGAAGATTTGTCGTAGAACCGTTAGAGAGAGGTTACGGAACAACTCTTGGAAACTCCCTGAGAAGAATCATGCTTTCTTCTCTTCCGGGAGCTGCTATCAGTTCTGTAAAGATTGATGGTGTGCTGCATGAGTTCAGCTCTATTCCGGGAGTAAAAGAAGACGTGACAGAGATCATCATGAATCTGAAATCTCTGGCGATCAAGAACACTTCCGAATCTGACGAAGTCAAGACAGCATATATCGAGTTCGAGGGTGAGGGCGTTGTTACAGGCGCTGATATTCAGGCGGATTCTGATATCGAGATTGTTAATCCGGAGCAGGTCATCGCTACATTGAGCGGCGGCAAAGACTGCAAACTGTATATGGAACTTACCATTACAAAAGGCAGGGGATATGTGAGCGCAGATAAGAATAAAACTGAGGACATGCCGATCGGCGTGATCCCGATTGATTCTATCTACACTCCGGTTGACCGTGTGAACCTTACTGTAGAGAATACCCGTGTCGGACAGATCACTGATTATGATAAACTGACACTTGACGTGTGGACAAAGGGAACGATGCTTCCGGATGAGGCTGTAAGCCTTGCGGCGAAAGTCTTAAGCGAGCATCTGAAACTCTTCGTTGATCTTTCCGAAGTTGCTCAGGCAGCGGAAGTAATGATCGAGAAAGAGGATGACGAGAAGGAGAAAGTTCTTGAGATGAGCATTGATGAGCTCGAACTTTCTGTCCGTTCCTACAATTGTCTGAAGAGAGCCGGAATCAATACCGTAGAAGAGCTTACGAACAAGACACCGGAGGATATGATGAAAGTCCGTAATCTCGGACGGAAATCCCTTGAGGAAGTTCTTGCGAAGCTCAAAGAGCTCAATCTGGAGTTAAATCAAGGCGACGAATAACATGAGGCGTCTTGATGCTGCTTCTTGAGCCATAGGATCAAGAAGATACCATTAATAGGGCGACGAGTAATTCAGAAGTCCTGTAAGAAACATTGTTATAACTCTCTGCCGGTAAGACCGAAGAGCACGGCAGGGGCATTTGATTAATAAGACCGAAGAGCATAACCAAGTGTGAGTTACAGTTCAGGCATACATTGAACGGGAGAAGAAAACATGCTTGCATGTTTTTTCGAGCGGACATATGTATGAGCTGAGCGCCGGTACATGAGCAAAACAGCGGCGATAGCCGTGATAAGCACAGAGTGCGGTTTTGCGAATGGCGCGCTGAACTGTAACGTTAAAATAGGAGGAAATCAGAAATGGCAAAGTATAGAAAACTCGGCAGAACATCAAGCCAGAGAAAAGCGTTGATCAGAAATCAGGTAACAGCTCTGCTCAACAACGGAAAGATCGTTACAACAGAAGCTAAAGCGAAAGAGATCCGCAAAGTTGCAGAGAAACTTATCGCAATGGCAGTGAAAGAGAAAGATAACTTCGATGAAGTAACTGTAACAGCTAAAGTTGCCCGCAAGGACAAAGACGGCAAGAGAGTGAAAGAAGTTGTTGACGGAAAGAAAGTAACAGTTTACGACGAAGTAGAGAAGAAGATCAAAAAAGATCAGCCGAGCCGTCTCCACGCAAGACGTGAGATGATGAAAGTTCTCTGCCCGGTTACAGAAGTTCCGGCAAAGGCTGCAGGCAAGAAAGCAGGCACAAAGAAAGTTGACGTAGTAGAGAAACTCTTCACAGAGATCGCACCGAAATACGCAGACCGCAACGGTGGTTACACAAGAATCATCAAGATCGGCCAGCGTAAAGGTGACGCTGCTATGGAAGTTCTCATCGAGCTTGTATAATTAAATAAAATGTAAGATCAATCATTTACCGCCGGGTAAATGTAAAGCGTTGAATCTGTATCGATAGGCCATAGGAGATACAGATTCGGCGCTTTTCTTTTTGCACAGAAGGATGAAAGAGAGGTTACATATTATGGAATGGGCATTTTTAGTGATCGCAGGCGGTCTGGAAGTTTTTTGGTCCACCTGTATGAAGTATTCAAACGGGTTTACGGAAATAAAGTACACAATACTGACGATAGTCGGGATGATATTCAGTTTCCTTTTTCTGTCGCAGGCGACCAGGACTCTGCCTCTGGGAACGGCTTACGCGGTCTGGACTGGAATAGGAGCTCTGGGAGCAGTCATAGTCGGGATTGTGCTGTTTAAAGAGCCGGTGACAGCGGCGCGGATCTTCTTTGTGTCACTGTTATTGGTCGGAATTGTGGGGCTGAAAGCGACGTCGGGACATTGACAGTGCAATATCTGAGGAGTATACTCAAATAGAATACGTACTATCGCATTCATCATAAATATGAGGGTAAAAGGAGAAGGGTTATGAAGAATGGGCTTTTGAAGAGAGTGGCAGTATTCAGCCTTGCAGGTGCCTTGATAGTTTCACCGCTCAGTGTATCTGCGGAAGAAAGTGCGGATAATACTGCTGCATCTACCAGTGAAGTGATGCAGCAGGAAAGCGATGCGGCAGATCCGTCAGCAGAAATGATCACGGTTGATATGACCATAGAGTATGTTGATACAGCCGGTGAAATGGCTTATCAGGATATCGGCAGCATGGAGCTTGAAAAGGGCAGTACATATCAGGACGCTATCGATAAGGCGAAAACAGTGATCGCTGAGCCGGCGGATATGACAACGGAATATCGTTTTCTTGGCGAGTGGCGTTTGCCATATATGGGAGGAGATCTTAATACCACGATAGAGAAATCAATCTCGATGACTTTTTCAGCGGTATATGAGGAAAAATTAGTCCAGCGTCATACAAGTTACTATGGTGAAGACGGCTTCCGCAAGACTGAAAGAGAAATTATAAATGCAGGTGCTGGCGCTACTTATGACAGTGTGAAAAAATTACTGGATGAAGTAGATAAAAGCGGCTCACTGTATGATGGTCTTAAGTTTGCGGGATGGCATTATTACATCATGCCAATGTATGAGACAGGAGAACTGCCGGGCGGCGTTACAAATGTGAGCCAGACAGCGGGGTACAGTAATTGTCTGGTACGCTTTATTATCAATCCTGATGATCCGTACTGGATGGATACCGGAAATGTAGATCAGGGAGCAGAATACATACAGTGTCAGGTAGTCAATGATGGGACCACGATATCTATTCCAAAGAATTTTGAGGGATATGAGAGCGTAACATGGAAAGAAACACCGCATGACTATATGGAAGGTTCTGACTCATATACTGTGGCAAGAGTCAGTGATGCATCGGTGGCAGATTTTATCGGTACCGGTGTGAAAGAGGCAACGCCTGTTCCGGAAACGGTTGATGTCAGCTATTTATTTGAGTATGTTGACACAGAAGGGAACTATGTTTCCACAGAAGAGAAAAGTGTTTCGATTGAGAAGGGAAGCACATATCAGGATGCAATTGATAAGGTTCTGGAAGACGGGCAGATTCCGGCTGATATGACTTCAGAGTATGAGTTTTTGGATTGGGAACTTCCGTATTTAGATGATTATACGGAAATGATTCCTGAGGAAGGTGCACAGACTCTCCTGTTCAGAGCGATTTACGATCAGAAACTCGTGGTGATGGGATCTGCTTACTATAATATAGAGGGCTATTACCTGATGGAGAATGAAGTGCTGGCTGTTGATGATAATGCCACTTATGAGGATGTCAGAACAGAAACAGAAGCCAAAGATGATCAGTTGGCTATGTATGAAGGACTTCGCCTTGACGAGTGGGATTATTATGTGAATGAACAGTTGTGGGACGATGTGCTGCCCGAGGGGATTACTCCAATAAGCAGATTTGCGTCTTATGAAAACTGTATGGTGCGCTTTATTATAACAGACAATCCTGCATGGGATGCTGTCCAGACAGACCAGCCTGGCGGTGCTGATTATATGGAATGCCGGGTCATTGAAGTGGGAGAAACTGTGGATGTGCCGGAAGCGATGGGCAGTTATACTGATATCAAGTGGTCTTCAACTGCTTATGGATATGAAGAAGGAAGCTCCGTCTATACTGCTGTAGAGAAAAAAGAGTGGATGGATTATGCAGGTGTTTACGATTTTGTCGGTATGGGTGTAAAACAGACAGAGGAACCGGAAACACCAGAAACACCGGACAATGAGCTGCCACAGGAAGATATAGACAGCGTTGTGGATACGATTGAAAACACACCGGCAGGCGGACGTGTATCCGTGGACATGGGAGCAGCGACAGTAGTTCCTGAGGAGGCCTTACGTGCGGCAAAGGGGAAAGATGTAGATATTGTTCTTGAAATGGCCGGATATACATGGACAATCAATGGCAAAGATATAACCGGTGAAGATCTGCAGGATATTGACCTTGAAGTGAAAGCTGATGTCAATGCTATTCCGAAAAGTGCAGTGGACAGACTGGCCGACGGAAAATCATCAAAGCAAATCTCAATCGCGCATGACGGGGAATTCGGATTTACTGCTGAGTTAAAAATATACGTAGGAAACGAGTATGCAGAGCAATATGGAAATCTGTTTTGGTATGACAATGGCAAGTTCAGCTATATTACATCGGGACTGGTTGACGAAACCGGTTATGTAACTCTGAAGTTTAGCCATGCTTCAGATTATGTGATAGTAATGAGCAAAAGCAGAATGTCGGAGAAGGACATTCCGGCTGATTTAAAAGCTGAGACTTCTGATAAAAAAGATAAGGCACCACAGACCGGAGATATAACGGATATTATGCCGTATTTGATGCTACTGGCGGGAGCAAGTCTTGTGATTGCAGCTGTATGCAGGAAGAGACGTTAAATAAAAGTTTATGTTAGAAATTAATAGCTAAAGAGAAGAGCTGTCTTGAAGTTGGATATCAGCGGAAGGACAGCTCTTCTCTTGCACATAACCTGCGTGGAATCCAGAGATTGTATAAAGTTACACAAGCCCTCTTTTTTCGGACTTTTATCTGAGGTATAATAACTATATCAGAAAACAGTTCGATAAGGAGGGCTTTAGTTATGAAGCTTGAAGAAAAAAACATCATTGTAAAGCGTCGGTACAAAACAGTATATAAGTGTGATGACAGTGTTGTAAAAGTGTTTGCACAGACTCATCCGAAAGCAGATATTTTTAATGAAGCGCTTCTGACAGCCCGGATAGAAGAGACAGGGCTTGACATCCCGAAAGTAAAGGGAGTGAACCTGCTTGAAGGGAAATGGGCGATCGAGATCGAGTACAGAGAAGGGAAGACTCTGGAAGAGATGATGCAGTCTGACAGAAGCAATCTGGATAAATATATGAGTGATTTCGTCGACCTGCAGCTTCAGGTGCACAGCATGACATCGCCGCTTCTTACGGGGATGAAGGACAAGCTGACGCGCCAGATCAACAGTCTGAAGATCCTTGATGCAACGACCAGATATGAGCTGTTGTCACGACTGGAGAGTATGCCGAAACATAAAAAGGTGTGCCACGGAGATTTTAACCCCAGTAATGTGATCGTAAGTGAGAACGGAAAAATGTCGGTAATTGACTGGTCGCATGCAACACAGGGCAACGCAAGTGCAGACGCAGCTATGACATATCTTTTGTTTGCACTGAAAGATCAGGAAATGGCAGATCTGTATCTCAACATGTTCTGCAGGAAGAGCGATACTGCAAGACAGTATGTACAGCAGTGGCTTCCGATCGTGGCTGCGGCACAGCTTACAAAAGACAATGAACTGGAGAAAGAATTTCTCATGAGATGGATCGATGTGATCGATTACCAGTAAGGAGAAAATTTCGTGTTTTCCGTACTAATAAAGTATCCGCCGGGAGACACTTCTAATCAGATGAACGCAGAAAATCACCCGGATATGTGAGTCAATCCACTGTATCCGGGTGATTTTCGGATATTTTACTGAGAAATGTCTCTC
>DWWO01000152.1 GCA_019119675.1 Candidatus Mediterraneibacter faecipullorum
GAAAACGACAGGATCCGCGGTCTGATCGGCAGCCTGCGGGATCTTCTCAGGGAGGAATAAATATGCGTATAGAAAAACTGGACAGCAGTACAAAGAAAAATCTGCTGGAAGATCTCCTCAGAAGGAGTCCCAACAGCTATGGAAAATATGAGGACAGCGTCCGCGAGATCCTCAATACGGTAAAAGAAAAGAGAGATCAGGCGCTCTTTGAATATACAGAGAAATTTGACGGCGCACAGATCAATGCCGATAACATTCTTGTAACGGAAGCAGAGATCAAAGAAGCCTATGACAGTGTCGATCCGGAACTGGTCGGGATCATACGGAAAGCACTTAAAAATATTGAGTCCTACCATGCAAAACAGATGCAGTACAGCTGGTTTGACAGCAAACCGGACGGGACGATCCTGGGGCAGAAGGTGACAGCCCTGGCAAGAGTCGGTGTCTATGTACCCGGCGGAAAAGCAGCCTATCCTTCTTCCGTACTTATGAATATCATGCCGGCCAAAGTCGCAGGGGTGGAAGAAATCATCATGGTAACCCCGCCGGGAAAAGACGGAAAAGTGACTCCTACAACGCTTGTCGCTGCAAACGAGGCAGGAGCTGACCGCATTTACAAAGCAGGCGGCGCACAGGCGATCGCTGCACTTGCCTACGGTACAGAAAGCATTCCGAAAGTAGACAAGATCGTAGGCCCTGGAAATATCTATGTAGCCCTTGCTAAGAAGGCAGTATATGGTCATGTGAGCATCGACTCCATCGCCGGCCCCAGTGAGATCCTCGTACTTGCAGACGAGACGGCCAATCCCAGATATGTTGCAGCTGACCTGCTCTCACAGGCTGAGCATGATGAACTTGCAAGCGCGATCCTTGTGACAACGAGCGAGAAACTGGCACACGAGGTGTCTGACTGGACAGAACGCTTTATCCGTGAGCTCTCACGAGGCGAGATCATCCAGAAGTCACTGGATAACTACGGACATATCCTTATTGCAGATACTCTTGATGACGCCATTGACGCTGCAAACGAGATTGCATCGGAGCATATGGAGATCGTAACGGCTGATCCATTTGAAGTGATGACAAAAATCCGCAATGCAGGAGCCATCTTTATCGGAGAATACTCCAGTGAACCGCTGGGAGACTATTTTGCCGGACCGAACCACGTACTGCCGACAAACGGGACTGCCAAATTCTTCTCCCCCCTTTCCGTGGATGACTTTATCAAAAAATCCAGTATCATCTCATATTCGAGAGACGCACTGGAGAAGATCCACACAGACATCGAGAAGTTTGCCGAGGCAGAACACCTGACCGCCCATGCTAATTCCATCAAGGTGCGATTTGACGGAAAAGAATAAAGGAGGCTGCCATGAAAAAAAGGATCGGAACATGTACAAGGAAAACGAAAGAGACAGATATCGCCCTGACCATCAATCTGGACGGACAGGGAATCAATCAGATCGATACCGGAATCCCGTTCTTCGATCATATGCTGGACGGATTTGCCCGCCATGGTCTGTTTGACCTGAACGTGAAAGTAACGGGAGATCTGGAAGTAGACAGCCATCACACAATCGAGGATACGGGTATCGTATTAGGACAGGCAATAGCAAAAGCTCTCGGAGATAAAGCCGGGATCAAGAGATACGGTTATTTTATCCTTCCTATGGATGAAGTGCTTGCGCTCTCGGCTGTGGATCTGTCGGGACGCCCGTATCTGAAGTATGACGCTGAATTTACTGTGCCGGCACTTGGCACTCTTGACACAGAAATGGTCCGGGAATTTTTCTACGCTGTCTCCTACAGCGCCGCCATGAACCTTCATCTGAAGATCATGGAACCGGGCAATAACCATCACATGGCGGAAGCTCTGTTCAAGGCCTTCGGAAAAGCTCTCGATATGGCTGTTTCCGAAGAGCCGCGGATCAAAGAAGTCTGGTCTACCAAGGGCTCTCTTTAATCCGATATTAAGCCGTTTCAATCACTGGTATATATGAATTAACAAGAACTGATAAAAGGAGAATTGATATACATGAGCTATAAAAGACTGACTCCGTGCATCTTTATCGACGGCGGGAAGGCAGTACAGTGGTTTGATGACAGGACACTGCTATCTGACGATGTCGTCTCCCTTGCAAAGCAGTACTGCGACAGAGGGGCAGACGAACTGATCGTCTTCGATCTGTCCACATCGGATGAAGAGCACGATGAGGCAATTGACCTTATAAAGAAAATAAACCGGGTGATCAGTATTCCTATGATCGCCGGTGGAAATATACGGCGCGCCGAGGATGTGAAGAAGATCCTCTACGCAGGGGCGAAACGTGCGATCCTCAATTTTTCCAAACCACTTTCCTTCGATCTGATCGAGGAAGTCTCAAAACGTTTTGGAAAGGAAAGAATCGCAGTTTCTCTCAATGATTTTGACACCCTGTTCAAGCAGCAGCATCTGATCGAGGAATACAGCACGGAGATCGTATTCATGCACCGTCTGGATCTGAACTCTGTGATGAATATTACAAAGCTTCCTTGCGTTGTTCTTACAGATACGATGGAGCAGAGCGAGATCCTGAGAATCTTAAAATGCGACGGCATCAAAGGTGTATCCGGACTCTTCATCAGCAGCCTGAACATGGATTTCAACGAATTTAAGGAAATCTGTGCTGATGCAGGAATTAAGATGACATCGTTCGAGAGTATACTGGACTTCTCGGAGTTCAAACTGAATTCTGACGGACTCATCCCGGTCATTGTACAGGATCATAAGACAAATGAGGTCCTTATGATGGCGTATATGAATGAAGAAGCTTTTGATAGTACAGTCAAGACAGGACGTATGACCTATTACAGCCGCAGCAGAAAGTGCCAGTGGGTAAAAGGCGAGACATCCGGACATTTCCAGTATGTGAAATCACTTGCCATCGACTGCGACAAAGATACACTGCTTGCTAAAGTCGAACAGGTCGGAGCTGCCTGCCACACCGGAAATCGTTCCTGCTTCTATACGACGATCGTGGGGGCCGATTACGACGCAAAGAACCCGCTTCAGGTATTTGAGTCTGTATACAATACGATCGTGGACCGCAGAGAGCATCCAAAAGAAGGATCTTATACAAATTATCTGTTTGAGAAAGGCATTGATAAGATCTTGAAGAAAGTAGGAGAGGAAGCGACCGAGATCGTGATCGCTGCCAAAAATCCGAATCCGGAAGAGATCAAATATGAGATTTCCGACTTCCTGTACCACGCCATGGTGCTCATGGTAGAACGGGGCGTCACATGGGAAGACATCACAAACGAACTGGCAGACCGGTAAGCTTATACAGTTCTATTAAAAAATACAGGGGCATAAAATATGTTAACCATATTTTATGCCCCTGAGGTTTTATATGAATGATTCTGAAATGCGCCGCAGAGAACTGCTGAGGCAGACGCGCAGACTATATGACGACAAAAAAGAAATTCCCGCCGTACATCCCAGATACGGAAGAATCTATCACAATCTGTATGATAATAACGCGGAAGAGCAGGAACCGTCCGGAGGTACATTTTACATACGTCTGGTGATCGGGATCCTCTGCTTTGTCTGCTTCGTGTATATGGATCAAAGTAAGGCGGAGATCGCGCAGGTAAACAGTGACGCTATTGTCGATCAGATTGAGAAAGAAGTTGATACGGACGCGATCATGGAGACGTGGAAAGCATTGTAATTACCTTTATAAAAATTCTTTCTGCTTGATTAAGAAAGTGATAGAAAGCAGCAGAAAAATCCTGTAAAATAAAAACAGAGCATCGGACCGCCGGACTTATGCGAAGCTCGGCGGTCCTTTTATATCGTTCCCTCTACAAATGAACTTTTTGAATTCAACTTTTATTTGTCATAAGCGGCTGATTCGTGTATACTTACACAGGATACTTCCGTAAAAAGCAGAAGAGAACAGGAGGAGCAATGCGTAAATTAGCCTTAAGTGATGAAGTTTTATTAAGCATAGAAAAGCCCGCCCGCTATATCGGCGGCGAGGTCAATTCCGTGATGAAAGACAAGGATCTGGTGGATATCCGTTTCGCCATGTGTTTTCCCGACGTTTATGAGATCGGCATGTCCCATCTGGGCATCCAGATCCTCTATGATATGTTCAACCGCAGAGAAGACACGTGGTGTGAGCGCGTCTATTCGCCCTGGCTGGATCTGGACAAAGTATTAAAAGAAAAGAAGATCCCGCTTTTTGCGCTGGAATCACAGGACCCGGTGCGGGATTTTGACTTCCTCGGCATTACGATCCAGTTCGAGATGTGCTATACAAATATTCTCCAGATTCTCGATCTCAGCCGGATCCCGCTCCACGCAACTGACAGGACAGAAGAGGATCCCATTGTGATCGGCGGAGGCCCCTGCGCATACAATCCGGAGCCGCTGGCGGAATTCTTTGATATCTTCTATATCGGCGAGGGAGAAGCTGTCTACGATGAACTTCTGGACACATACAAGGAATGGAAACAATCCGGCGCTTCAAGAAAAGATTTCCTGAGGCAGGCCGCCCGGATCGAAGGACTCTATGTACCGCAGTTTTATGATGTAACCTACCATTCGGACGGTACGATCGAATCCTTTGCTCCCAATGATCCGTCAGCTCCTGAAAGAGTGCGAAAACAGGTCGTCATGGATGTAACCGATGCCTCTTACCCGATGAAGCCAGTCGTTCCCTATATCAAAGCCACGCAGGACAGGGTTGTGCTTGAGATCCAGCGGGGCTGTATCCGTGGCTGCCGTTTCTGTCAGGCGGGGATGATCTACCGGCCGACCAGAGAACGCAGTGTGGAGACTCTGAAAGAATATGCACGCACAATGCTCAAAAATACGGGACATGAAGAGATTTCCCTCAGTTCCTTAAGCTCCAGTGATTACTCGAAGCTGAACGAGCTTGTCACTTTCCTGATCGACGAGTTTAAAGACAAGGGAATCAATATCTCCCTGCCTTCTCTCCGTATCGATGCATTCTCTCTGGATGTCATGAGCAAGGTACAGGACGTGCGCAAAAGCAGTCTGACATTCGCTCCCGAGGCAGGTTCCCAGCGTATGCGCAATGTCATCAACAAAGGACTGACAGAAGAAGACATCATTACCGGCGCCGGACAGGCATTTGAAGGCGGTTGGACAAAAGTGAAGCTCTATTTCATGCTGGGGCTTCCGACCGAAACAGAAGAAGACATGAAAGAGATTGCCAGACTCTCTGACCGGGTGGCACGCAGATATTACGAAATCCCGAAAGAGCAGAGACATGGGAAATGTCAGATTACGGCAAGTTCTTCTTTCTTTGTGCCGAAGCCGTTTACGCCGTTCCAGTGGGCATCCATGTATACCGCAGGAGAGTACGACCGCAGGGCGCACATCGTAAACGATGAGTTCCGCGAACAGCTCAACCGCAAGAGCCTGAAATACAACTGGCACGACGCGCAGGTGACTGTCCTTGAAGGCGTCATGGCAAGAGGCGACCGCAGGATTGCACCGGTGATCGAGGAGGCATACCGTCTGGGCTGTCTCTTTGACTCGTGGACAGAGACATTCCGCAATGATCTCTGGATGGAGGCATTTGAGAACACAAATGTGGATATCTCTTTCTACAATCAGCGTGTGCGTGGAAAAGATGAGATCTTCCCATGGGATTTCATCGATATCGGTGTGAGCCGCTCTTTCCTCTATCGGGAATGGGAGCGTGCAATGAATGAGACTGTAACTCCAAACTGCCGGGAGAAATGTTCCGGCTGCGGGGCAGCAGGTTTCGGAGGAGGTGTCTGCTATGAAGGCAAGAATTAAATTCAGAAAATACGGTGCCCTGAAGTTTATCGGACACCTTGACGTGATGCGTTATTTCCAGAAAGTCATGCGCAGGGCGGACATCCCCATCGCCTTTACGGGCGGGTTCAGTCCCCACATGATCATGTCTTTCGCCAGTCCTCTCGGGATCGGTCTTGAAAGCGACGGCGAATATCTGGATATCGAGCTCACTGAGCCAATTGCGAGCAATGAAGCTGTGCGCAGGATGAATGAAGCCGGAGTGGAAGGGATTGAAGTATTAAGCTTCCTTCAGATTGCAGAAGAGAAAAAAATGACCGGTATGACGATCCTCGCTGCCGCAGATTATCTTGTTACGCCGAAACAGGAGATCCTGCCGGATGCCGGCTCCGCACAAGACAGCCTTTCTTCCGACTGGAAAGATCAGTTTAACAATTTTATGGAACAGAACGAGATCCGCGTCATGAAACAGACAAAACGCAGTGAGAGAGAAGTCGATCTGCGCCCGCTGATCTATGACTGGGAATTCCGCGGAGACTCGATCTTTCTACGTGTTGCTGCAGGGAGCAGTGAGAACTTAAAGCCTGATCTGATCATGGATACATTTCTGAAATTCACCGGCGCTGTTTCTGAAAACTCGGAAGAGACGGATCCAACAGTGACAGACTTCGGTGTCTGTCAGACTTTAAACGGTCAGTCCTTCACTTACAGACGGCTTGAAATGTATGCAGATACAGGAAAAGACGGAAAGAGGAATCTTGTCACACTGGAATCTCTCGGAGGTGAAATCCATTGAAACGAAAACTCCTGATTGAAAAAAGGGACGATAAGATAAGAACTTATTTCATCGAGAATGACGATATTGTGGAGATCCACAGTACCCCGGCGTCCGGCGGAGACGCGGACAGGCACCGGCTGGGTGACATCTACATCGGAAAAGTAAGTAATATCGTCCCCAATATCGGTGCAGCATTTATCGAAATCGAGAAAGGCGTTAACTGCTACTACGATATGAAAGATGCAGCCAGTGCTGTATTTACCCGCAAATCAGGAAAAAAGACCTTATGCATCGGCGATGAACTGGTCGTGCAGATCAGCCGCGAAGCGATCAAGACAAAAGCACCTACTGTGACCAGCAATCTGAGCTTTACCGGCAGATATGCCGTGCTGACTCACGGAAACACACGAATCGGCGTTTCCTCAAAGATCCCAAAGTCTCTGAGGGAAACATATAAAAAAGAACTGAGCGGACTTCAGAATAACGATTTCGGCATCATCGTCCGCACCAACGCAAAGGATGCTTTGTTTCAAGATGTAGCGGACGAGATCAATGCTCTGAGAGAAGAATATTACAGCCTGATCCAGACAGCTCAGACAAGAGTATGTTTTTCCTGTCTGAAATCAGCCCCGCCGTCATACATAGCTGACCTGAAAAATGTATATATGGATGGAATGGAAGAGATCATTGTCGGAGATAAAGATTTGTATACACGTATACGTTTATACTTTCAATCAGAACTTCCGGAAAAGCTCGGACTTTTGAAGCTGTATGATGATCCGTCTTTTCCTCTTGATAAACTTTACAGCACCCGGTCGATACTTGACAAAGCGCTCGCGGAACGGGCCTGGCTGAAAACCGGCGGATATCTTATTATCCAGCCTACAGAGGCGCTGACTGTGATCGACGTAAATTCAGGAAAGAACACATCTAAAAAAGACAGTGAGGAAGGGGCCCTGAAAGTAAATCTTGAGGCAGCCAGAGAAGCGGCACGCCAGATCCGCCTGCGCAATCTGTCCGGTATTATCATTGTAGATTTTATCAACCAGAAAGAGGAGGAAAACACCCGGAAACTCCTGCACGAGTTCAAATACTTTCTTGCACAGGACCCGATCCAGACCACCCTTGTGGATATGACAGCGCTCGGCCTTGTAGAAGTCACCAGAAAAAAGATCCGCCGCCCCCTGTACGAAGAGGAGCTGCAGTAAATGAAAAACAAGAAATTCAGCCATACCACTTATAATAAGGAATGGCTGAATTTTTCTCATTTTTCCGTTTACAACCCGGGAATACGGCGTTATAATATTGAATCGAGAGTGCCCGCATAAGGAGCAGCAGACATCAGATATATGAATTTCTGCATATGAAGCGGGACGGACTGTTTCGAGAATGACAGATTATTATAATGAAGAGACACGTTTGGAGGAAATGAAAGAAATGAAGAAAGTGGTTAAGTTCGGCGGAAGTTCTCTGGCTAACGCTGATCAGTTCAAAAAGGTCGGCGCCATCATCAGCGAGGACGAATCCAGAAGATATGTAGTACCGTCAGCTCCGGGAAAGCGTTTTGCCAGTGATATCAAGGTGACAGATATGCTTTATGCCTGTTATGAGGCAGCTGTCAACGGCTCGGATTTCACAGAACAGCTTGAGCAGATCAAAGAGCGCTATCAGGAGATCATCGACGGACTGAATCTTTCCTTTTCACTGGAAAGCGATTTTGAAAAGATCCGCGAAGATTTCAGTAATCAGGCCGGACAGGATTATGCGGCGTCACGCGGCGAGTTCCTGAACGGAAAGATCATGGCTGCATATCTGGGCTTTGATTTTGTCGACGCAGCAGAAGTCGTACGTTTTGATAATGACGGTTCATTTAATGCGGACATTACAAATGAACTTCTCTCTGCGAAGCTGAAGGATATGCATACGGCTGTGATCCCTGGATTCTACGGAGCGAAAGAGAGCGGGGGAGTCGTGACATTCTCCCGCGGAGGATCTGATATCACGGGTTCTCTCGTGGCACTTGCCGTTGGCGCAGATCTCTATGAGAACTGGACAGACGTATCCGGCTTCCTGATCGCAGACCCGAGGATCGTCAAAAACCCGAAGTCCATCGAGACGATCACATACAAAGAGCTGCGCGAGCTGTCTTACATGGGCGCCAGTGTACTCCACGAAGATGCGATCTTCCCGGTGCGTAAAGCTGGTATTCCGATCAACATCCGGAATACAAACAAACCGGAAGATAAAGGCACACTTATTGTCGAGAACACCTGCCGTCAGCCGAGGTATACGATCACAGGTATTGCAGGTACAGACGGCTTTGCCGCGATCACGGTCGAAAAAGCGATGATGAATTCGGAAGTCGGATTCTGCCGGAAAGTACTTCAGGTATTTGAAGACAATGGAGTATCGATCGAGCATATGCCGTCCGGTATAGACACAATGTCTATCTTTGTACACAAAGACTCTTTTGAAGAAAAGGAGCAGAAAATCCTTTCCGATATCAGCAAGACTGTAAACCCGGACCACATTGAACTGGAATCAGACCTTGCGCTGATCGCCGTTGTGGGGCGTGGAATGAAGTCAACGAGAGGTACTGCCGGAAGAATTTTCTCCGCACTGGCTCACGCGCATATCAATGTTAAGATGATCGATCAGGGTTCCAGTGAGCTGAACATTATCATCGGTGTAAGACACGAAGATTTCAAGGCTGCAATACGTGCACTGTATGAGATTTTTGTTCTTACCCAGATCTAGGAAAGGCGAGAGACATTTAAAATGAATATCCTGTTCTTTTTAAAACCGAAAAGCGAAGTAGCTTATGTGTATGACTACGGCACCCTGCGTCAGGTCCTCGAGACAATGGAATATCACAAATATGCTTCTATTCCTATGTTAAACAAGGCAGGAGAGTATGTCGGAACGATCACGGAAGGCGATCTTCTCTGGGGGATCAAGCGCTACACAAATCTGAATCTGAAAGAGGCCGAGAATATATTCATCCAGGATTTTCCGAGGAAAGCAGATTATACTCCTGTTTCTGCAGACTCTGATATGGAAGATCTGATCCGAAAATCAATGGATCAGAACTTTGTACCGGTGGTAGATGACCAGAAAAAATTTATCGGGATCGTAACCCGTCGGAGTATCATCGAATATTGTTATGAAAAACTGAAAAATTTGCCGGAAAAGTATTGACTGGATAAAAATTCGTATGCTATACTACACTAGTATGCCGCACAGCGAGGTTTTATAAGTTCTGCAACAGCTGCAGACACCGAAGCTGGCGAGTAATGTTTATAGGAGGTGCCATATGTACGCGATTATAGCAACAGGTGGTAAACAGTACAA
>DWWO01000153.1 GCA_019119675.1 Candidatus Mediterraneibacter faecipullorum
TAAGCTGTGCATCGACATGGAGCGTTCCGAATACACCTCGTTCTCCATGTTAGCGATGTTAAAATGCGAGTTCCAATGGACGAGCATTTTGATATCGCGTTACATGGATTCGAGGGGATGAGGTGGAGCGGGTCGGCACGGCGTTGCAGTATTCTCCTTTTCTGCGTCTGCTATTCGGTTATTATATATCTTTGTTGCTAAAGCGGCATCTGTTGAACAAACACGAATTTCGCCCGGTCTCGACAACTTATCTGTCAGAGGGTATAATGAACTTACCGTGATTAATTTTTTCAGGGCCGAATCAGAGGGAGAAATCGAATATGAAGAATATCTATGACGGACTGCTTTCATTTAAGGGAGAGTGGCGTACATATCAGCAAAGGGTGCTTCGTGAGGCTGATGCTTATATGGATGACGGGAGGATTCACATTACAGCGGCGCCGGGGGCAGGGAAAACAGTGCTGGGGATCGAACTGATCCGTCGGACTGGAAAGCCGTGTCTTATTCTGTCCCCACGGATCGTAATACGCCAGCAGTGGCTGGAACGTATCAGGGGGTCTTTTTTTACGGAGAAAGCAAAGACATGGGAGGGAAATGAAGAACAGAAGATCCTTTCTTCGGATATCAGGTATCCGGGAATGATCACCTCGATTACATACCAGACGCTTTATAGTGCTATGGCAGGGGAGAAAAATGTAGAGGAATCCGGAGAGGGCGAAGGAACGGAAGAGATCGATTTTGCAGGATTTGAGTTTCTCAGACAAGTGAAAAAAGCAGGGATAAGGACGGTGTGCCTGGATGAATGCCATCATCTGAAAAATGAATGGTGGAAGGCACTGGAAAAGTTTATGGATATGGAAAAAGATGTGAATGTAATCGCGCTTACCGCCACGCCGCCTTATGATTCAACGCCGGCACAGTGGGAGAGGTATACAAAGATGTGCGGCCCGGTGGACGCAGAGATTACGGTGCCTGAACTGGTAAAGGAAGGCAGCCTGTGTCCGCATCAGGATTATGTGTGGTTCAACTGCCCCTCACAGGAGGAAGGGGAAAAGATATCACAATTCAGACAAAGTGCAGCGAATATGTTTGAGTTCCTGATGAATGATGCGAGTCTGGGGGAAGCAGCAGCATCCCATCCGGCTCTGAAAGATTATGAGGGATATTGTGACAGGATGCTTGAAAATCCGGGATATCTTTCAGGACTTCTTATTTATTGTCAGGCAAAGCGGATTCCATTTTCCAGACGGTGGACGGAGGTGCTCGGTGTCAGCGAGATGCCGCCCGTATCAGAAAAATGGATGGAATATTTCCTTCAGGGGTTTCTATACGATGATACGGATAGTTATCAGACAGATCAGAAATACAGGGAAGCACTGAAAAAACAGTTGAGAGAAGCCGGGCTGACAGAGAAAAATAAAGTACATTTTCTTGTTAATGATAAGATTGAAAAGATGCTTGTCAATAGCAGTGGGAAAATGGACAGTATCCTGAAGATTGCATCCTGCGAGCATACTGCTATGGGAGAAAAACTCAGGATGCTGATCCTGACAGATTATATCAGGGGCGAGTACAAAAGTGCTGTAGGACGTCCGGAAAAAGATGTCGGAACGATTGGCGTGGTCCCTGTGTTTGAGGTGCTCAGGAGACGGGGCGCCGGATGGAGGACAGGCGTTCTGTGTGGAAGTCTGGTTATACTGCCGGATACGGCAGAGGATGCGTTTACAGAGGCGATTCTCAGGATTGATCCGACAGCATCTGTTCCGGTATTTCAGAAGTTCAGAGATGCTGAGGGGACGGCGGTCGGTTATTCGGAAGTTCCGATCAAGGGAAAGCTCAGCCTGTATACGCAGGCAGTTACGAAAATATTTGAAAGAGGCTATATCCAGATCCTGGTCGGAACGAAATCTCTGCTCGGAGAGGGGTGGGATTCCCCGGGGATCAACTCCCTGATTCTGGCGAGTACGGTCGGATCTTACGTGCTGGGAAATCAGATGCGCGGCAGAGCGATACGGATCAATCCGCGGGATCCGGGCAAAGTGAGCAATATCTGGCATCTTGTCTGTATGTCTATACCGCAGGACGAGAAGGAAAGACGGCGTATGGGGATCGAAGAGCCGGAATTATCGGAAGACTTTTATACTCTGCAGAGAAGGATGGACGGAGTACTCGGGGTCAGTTATGACGGCACAGTTATTGAAAACGGTCTTGGGCGTATGCAGACGATAAGAAAGCCGTTTACAAAAAAACATATTGAGAAGATCAATGAAGACACAGCCTGCCGAAGCGCTGACCGTTCCCGGGTTGCAGGGCAGTGGAAGAGCGCTCTGGTCAAATGGAATGGCAGGGAAATTGCAGACGAGTTTATGGCCGACCGGAAAAACTTCCGCCCGGGTGTAGGATTTGTAAATGCACTGGGTGTACAGATTATGGTAATACTTGGTGAGCTGCTGAATATTTACTTGTTCCTTTTGAGGACAGGAAATACCTCATACGTGCCGTTTGCAGGTTTTACTATGATATTTCTTCTGCTAAGTTATGTGTCATGTGGAAAAATCATCCGGCAGCTTACGCCGATGTGGCGCTTTAGGGGGATGAGCAGGGGAGTTCTTGCGGCACTTAAGAAAGCAGGTTATATAACATCCGAGTGTGAGGTTATATCAAAGGAAGAGGATGGCATCTGGTTTGGCACATGGCTCAGGGGCGGTACTGACCGGGAAAAAAATCTCTATGCAGATACGTTCGCCCAGATGCTCGCTCCGGTTGAGAACCAGAGGTATCTGCTCTGTCATGGAGGAAATGCGGCACGTGCGAAAGAATATTTCTGTGTCCCGGATATTTTTGCGTCAGCCAGAGATAAAGCCGAGATATTCCGCATGGAGCTGATCCCTTATATCGGGAGATTCCGGCTGGTATATACGCGGAATCCGGAGGGGAGAAAGATCCTGCTCCATGCGAGGGCAAAGGCATTTTCCAATAGGAATGAGCGAAGGACGGACAGGAGAAAGTGCGTGAAAGGGATGCTGGAATAGGCGGATGCGTGAAAGTAAGGCTTGAACCCTTATGACAGGAAGATATATAATATCAGTTGAGACAGAAAATGGCAGGCATGACGAGGAGGAATGATAATGAGCATACAATATGAGAAGCTGGAAAAATGTTATGAATACTACCGGTCACTGACCGGTTTTGTCCCCAGAGTGGGCCTGATCCTCGGGTCCGGTCTGGGCGGATATGCAAAAAATATGAAAGTGGAGCTGGAGATCCCGTACAGTGATATTCCTGGATTTCCTGTGTCTACTGTACAGGGGCACGACGGAAAGTTTCTGCTGGGATATATTGGAAACGTTCCGGCAGTTGCAATGAAAGGCCGTGTGCATTATTATGAAGGGTATGATATGAAGGATGTGGTGCTCCCCACGCGGCTGATGAAACGGATGGGGATCGAGGTGCTTTTCCTTACGAATGCAGCCGGCGGTATCAATCCGAAATTTCATGTGGGGGACTTTATGATGATCACAGACCAGATCTCAAGCTTCGTCCCATCACCTCTGATCGGGGAAAATGTCTCCGAGCTGGGCGGGCGTTTTCCGGATATGACGCACATCTATGACGTGGAACTGATGAAACTGATCGAGGAGACGGCGCAGGAAGAATCTATCTCCCTGCAGAAAGGCGTTTATCTTCAGACCACAGGTCCGAATTTTGAGAGCCCTGCAGAAATCCGTATGTACGCAGTGCTTGGAGCTGATGCAGTGGGAATGAGCACTGCCTGTGAAGCAATCGCTGCACGCCATGCGGGAGTACGCGTATGCGGTATTTCCTGTATTTCGAATATGGCAAGCGGGCTGTCGGACGAAGAGCTGAGTCATCTGGACGTACAGTCGGTCGCGGACAAGCGTTCCGGCGAATTTGAACGTCTGGTGACAAAGAGTATTGAGAAGATGTGAGGAGACAGAGATGAGAACAAGAATATATAATGCAAGAATACTGACAATGGAAGAAGACAGAAAGATATTTAAAGGGGAAATCCAGATCGAAGACGGAAGGATTTCCTGCGTGAAACCATGCGACGGTGATGAGGATGATGTAAACAAAGGAATCTGGGATAATGAGATCAATGCAGAAGGCAATCTGATCATGCCTGGATTTAAGAATGCACATACTCATTCGCCGATGACTTTTTTGCGCTCCTATGCCGATGATATGAAGCTGCAGGAATGGCTGTATGATAAGGTGTTCCCGGCTGAGGCAAAACTTACAGAAGATGACATCTACTGGCTGACAAAACTGGCAATCATGGAATACCTGACCAGCGGAATCACATCAGCTTTTGATATGTATAAGCTGAAACATGAAACTGCCAGGGCGTCAGAGGAAACGGGGTTTCGCATGGTACTGTGCGGAGATATCAATGATTTTGGGGGGACTGCTCAGGATGTCGAGCATGATTATCTGAAATATAATAAGGACAAGAGCGGTCTTGTATCCTACCGTATGGGATTCCACGCAGAGTATACGAGCAGCCGGGAACTGATGGAAAGTCTGGCAGAAACAGCGGACAAATACAGGGCGCCAATCTGTGTGCATTGTTCCGAGACAAAGAAAGAAGTGGAGGAATGCAGGGAACGTTCCGGCATGTCGCCGGTGGCGTACATGGACTCTCTGGGTCTGTTCCGCCATGGCGGTGTTCTGTTCCACGGAGTGCACATGGATGCGACTGATTTCGATATTATAAAAGAGCGCGGGATATATGTTGTCACAAATCCGGCATCGAACCTGAAACTGGCAAGCGGTATCGCACCGGTGAAGCATTATCTAGACCTGGATATTCCGATAGCCATCGGAACGGACGGGCCGGCCAGCAACAACTGTCTCGATATGTTCCGGGAGATGTTCCTGGTGACCGGACTTCAGAAAGTGTACTGTGATGATCCGGAGGCTGTTCCGGCAAGGGATGTCCTTAAGATGGCTGTGACAAACGGGGCTCATGCGATGGGACTGACTGACTGCGATATGATCGCGCCGGGAAAACGTGCGGACCTGGTCATGATCGACCTGACACAGCCCAATATGCAGCCGCTTCACAACATCGAGAAGAATATAGTATACAGCGCGAGCAAGCAGAATGTTAAGATGACAATGATCGATGGAAAAGTACTGTATCAGGATGGTATTTTCTATGTAGGGGAGACGAAAGAAAAGATTTATGAAAATGCGAACCGGATCGCAGAACGTATCCTCGGCGAGCAGACAGTGGAAAAGAGTATTTGACGGAAGAGAATATTTAACAGAAGAGGGTATTTTGCAGAAACGAGTATTTGATAATAGAAAGGGGTACATATGATGAGAGCAGCAATATTTGCGATAGATACAGGCGCGTATAAGGCAAAAGCGGAGAGTGCGGCCGCAACAGCATTGAAACGGCTTTTGGAACAGGCGGGATTTGAAGTGAAGGCAGCAGGGATCCTTCCACAGGAGAAAGAAGTCGTTGCCACTGTGATCACACAGCTGTCAGATTCGGAATCTGTAGAACTGATCCTGACTGCAGGCGCAACAGGCTATCTGGAAGAGGATTGTGCCGCAGATGCGGTCATCGATACGTCTGAGAGACTTCTGCCCGGAATACCGGAGGCACTTCGGGCGTATAATCTCAGATATTCCAAAAAGGCGATCCTGGAAACCATGGCGGCAGGGATCCGTAACAAGACACTTGTGATCAATCTGCCCGAAAGCGCAAAGACGGCAAAAGAAGATATGGAATATATCCTGCCGGAAGTAGTACAGGTTGTGGAGAATATCAATTTATGATGAAAGTGACATATTTGGGACACAGTGGTTTTTTACTGGAGATGGAAAATATATACTGTCTTTTTGATCATTATAAAGGTGAGTTCCCGGAGTGGAACCGCGATAAGAAGATGGTGGTATTTGTAAGTCATGCACATTATGACCATTTCGGAAAAGAAATCTTTCGGCTGAGGGAAACCTTTTCTGAGATATGTTACATATTGTCGTCGGATATTGATCCGTCTGAATATGCACATGCCGGATTTTCCCCATGCTCTGATATCATATCTATGGGACCAAATGAGGAGAAAGATGTATTCGGGATAAAAGTAAGGACATTGCGATCAAATGATCAGGGAGTGGCATATCTCCTCCACTGCGGAGGCAGGACAATCTACCACGCGGGAGATCTGAACTGGTGGCATTGGGAAGAAGAGTCAGAGGTATTCAATAAGATGATCCGCCGTACCTATCAGTCTGAGATCAATAAACTCCAGCAGGAGAAGATCGATATTGCTTTTGTTCCGGTCGATCCCAGACTGGGGGAGCAGTATTGCTGGGGGATTGACTGTTTCATGAAACGCACGGATACAAAGTATGTATTTCCGATGCATTTCTGGGGAAATTATGATATTTTCGACCGGCTTATGCTGGAGAAATGTACAGAAACTTACCAAGACAGGATCATGAAGATCGAACGCGAAGGACAGACATTCCTGATAGAAGCGTAACAGTTAAAATAGTAGGATTGTTTAAAAATAATTATCGTGAGGAAGAACGAATGCTTGTAAAAATATATACAGACGGAGCTGCGAGGGGAAATCCGGACGGGCCGGGAGGCTATGGCTGCGTGCTCGAATATGTCGATACCAAAGGAGAACTGCATGTAAAAGAAATATCACAGGGATATGTGCGCACTACAAATAACCGTATGGAGCTGATGGCAGTGATCGCAGGACTGGAGGCCCTGAACCGGCCGTGTACAGTGGAAGTTTATTCAGATTCCCAGTATGTGGTAAATGCATTTAATCAGCACTGGGTGGACGGCTGGCTGAAAAAAGGCTGGAAGAGAGGCAAGAATGAGCCTGTGAAAAACGTGGATCTCTGGAAAAGGCTTCTCTCAGCTAAGGGAAAGCACAATGTGACGTTTCACTGGGTGAAAGGCCATGACGGGCATCCCCAGAATGAGAGATGCGACGAACTTGCTACGACGGCAGCAGACGGAGACGAGCTTATTGTTGACGAAGGTGTTTGAAAATAGTATAATCAGTAACTGTGTCAAGTAAGACAGACGATCGCGGATGCAGGAGCCGAAAGGCTGCAGACGAGGAAAGTCCGGGCTTCACAGGGCA
>DWWO01000023.1 GCA_019119675.1 Candidatus Mediterraneibacter faecipullorum
ACTTTGAAATAAAATTTCAAATCAATTTGTTACAAAAAGAGAAGTTCGCGCATAGTATGGAATGCAGGAAATAAAAAGCGGGGGACATAATATGGATCAGATTCTGGATTATATAAAACCAGAGCTTCTTATTGTAGCAGTTGTCCTGTATTTCATAGGCATTGGATTGAAAAAGGCGCATGCTGTACCGGATAAGTACATCCCGATCATTCTTGGTGCTGCGGGAATCATTATATGTGCGGTATGGGTAGGGGCGACCTGTCCGCTTGATACCGGGCAGAATATAGCGATGGGGATATTTACAGCTGTTATACAAGGAATTTTAGTGGCCGGGCTGAGTACGTATGTAAACCAGGTCATTAAACAGATGAATAAAACAGAATAAAATAGAAAAACAGAGTAAATCAGGGGACGCGTGACAGCGTCCTCTTTTCAGTGCAACCCGCGTATTTACGCGGAAAATCAAAAATCCCGTAACCACTCGGGTTACGGGATCTATGCGGAAGAAGAGACTTGAACTCTCACAGGATTAACTCCCACTAGAACCTGAATCTAGCGCGTCTGCCATTCCGCCACTTCCGCTCGACAAATGATATTCTATCATAACAGTTTGAGTTTGTAAACCCCTAAATTTTATTTTTTATCAGACTTCTGAAACAATTCGGATTTCGATACTCTGGATAACCGAACTGATATCAAAATGCTGTAATGAATGTGATTTTGGAGTTGACATATATCGATAATCTATATATAATGCAAGAAAAGATATATAGATTATCGATATAAGGAGGAAGGCAAATGAATGTAGATAAGAGCCTGATTTCAGGAAGTACCACTATGCTGCTTCTGAAGCTGCTTGCAGAGAAGGACATGTATGGTTACGAGATGATTGAGGTACTGCGTGAGCGCTCGGAGAATGTATTTGAGCTTAAGGCAGGTACGCTTTATCCGCTTCTGCACAGCCTGGAAGCGAAAGGACTGCTCAATGCATATGAGAAAGAAGCGGGAAACAAAGTGCGCAAATATTACAGCATCACAAAGCACGGCAGGAAGATACTGGATGAAAAGAAAAGCGAGTGGGAGATTTATTCCAGAGCTGTTGCGAATGTGTTGGGATTCAATCCGGCTTAAGAGGGAGGGGAGAGTATGAATAAGGAAGAATATATCAGGACGCTGACAGAGCAGATACGCTGTAAGATGGCGCGCCCTGGAGTAGCGCGGGAGATCGGGGATCACATTGAGGATCAGACAAGAGCTTTTATGGGTGAGGGGATGAGCAGGCAGGAAGCCGAGAGTGCTGCATTAAAAGATATGGGAAATCCTGTTGACGCGGGAGTGGAACTGGATAAAGTGCATCGGCCTGCAATGCCATGGGGGATGATCGCGCTGATCATCGTTTTGAGTGTTGTGGGGAGTGCATTTCAGTACATTCTGAATAGTAGAAACATAGACGCAGGTGGAAACGGATTTTTAGTGGAGGGCAGGGGCTGGTTCACGGTGCTGGGCATTCCGGTGATGGTCTCTGTATGTTTTGCGGATTATACAAGGATTGCGGCACGGGCAAGAGAGCTCATGATTGGACTTACTGTGTTAATTATATTGGGCGGACAGTTCTTTGGCCTTAGCATTAACGGAACCAGACAATGGATCGGTATTACGGGAGGCTGGGGTGTAAATGTACCGCTTATACTGATGCTGACAGTCCCGCTCTATGCCGCGATTCTGTATGGGTACAGAGGAAAAGGAATGGCGGCTGTAGCGAAGAGTGTGTTGTGGATAATCCCAGGGTGTCTTCTGGCATGGCAGAGCAACAGTCTGTGGATGACCTGTACTCTCTTTCTTACTTATCTGGTTGTACTGGCTCTGGCGGTTTACCGCGGATGGTATCGTTTGAGAAGAAAGGCAGTGCTCGCGGGAATGGGTGCTTTTGCCGTGGTACTGCCGTTAGTGACGGCATGCTATTACTGGTTTTTCGGTGCGGATTATCAGAGGGAACGGATTCTCTTTTATCTCTCTCCGGCTATCGGATGGGATAAACAGCCGCAGGAAGTGGTATCTAACGGGATAGAGTATGTCAGGGCAATACTTGGAAACAGCAGGCTGATCGGACAGGGAAACAACGTTCCGGATATTTCGGACATGCCGGAGCTGTCTGACTATCTCCTCGTCGGTGTAGCAGGATATTACGGGATACTTGTGGCAGTACTCCTTGCAGGGCTTCTTTTGTTTCTGCTGTTCCGTTTCCTGAGGATATCCCTCAGGCAGAGAAATCAGCTCGGAATGCTGATGGGAGCGGGCTGTTCAGCTGTATTTCTGATCGAGGTGGGAGGCTACTTTCTGAATAATTTCGGAATCATGTATATGGGGAATTACTGTCCGTTCTTGACGTATGGAGGCACCGGTACAATCGTGACTTACGTACTAATGGGAATCATGCTCAGTATATGCAGGTATCAGAATACTGCGCCGGAGCGAAGAACCGCCGGTTCCCTGTTTGGAATCCGGCGGCCGGTTGAGAAAATGAAAGGTTGAAAATAAATTTTAATCCTGATATATGATATTCCCTTTGCAGACGGTCATCTTGACTTTCCCGTACAGATCCCATCCCGTGAACGGGGAATTTGAGGAGAGGGAAGCATAATCCTGCGGTATCCAGTGTTCTTCCGGATCGAAGATTACCAGATCGGCAGCAGAGCCTTTTTCAATCCTGCCCGCGGGAAGATGATACAGATCTGCAGGATTTACCGTCATTTTTTCTAAGAGCTGCATCAGTGTCAGGTGACCGGGGCGCACGAGGGAAGTAATCCCGAGGGCGAGAGAGGTTTCAAGCCCGATGATCCCGCTTGGAGCGGCGGTGATGGAGCGCTCCTTCTCTTCCTTGCTGTGAGGCGCATGGTCCGTTGCAATGAGGTCGATGGTACCGTCTGCCAGTCCTTTTATGATGGCGAGACGGTCCTCCTCTTTACGCAGCGGCGGATTCATCTTTGCAAGGGTACCGTATCTGAGCACCGCTTCATCTGTCAGTGTGAAGTGATGGGGTGTTGCCTCTGCGTGGAGATTAGCTCCCATTGCCTTAAACATGCGGACAAGTTCTACAGAGCGTCCGGAACTGATGTGCTGGATCACCGTATGCGCACCGGAGCGGAGGGCGAGCATACAGTCCCGCGCTACGAGGGATTCTTCCGCGATGGACGGAGAACCATAGATGCCGAGCTGTTCAGAGACAGTTCCGTGATTGATCCCGTTATTCTTAATGAATGCGGGATCTTCTTCATGCAGACTGATCGGAACATCCAGATCTTTTGCGGCCTCCATTGCTTCATACAGGAAAGCAGCATTCTTAAGCGGGATGCCGTCGTCTGTAAAACCGCAGGCGCCGGCTTCTTTCAGCGCGGCCATATCGGTCATTTCTTCGCCTTTCAGAGAGCAGGAGACGCTTGCAGCCTGATAGATCCTCAGCGCTTCTGATTCTGAACGGGAGAGGATGTCTGTCAGGACGTCCGTATTATCCACAACAGGTGAAGTGTTTGCCATGCAGATCACAGAAGTGAATCCGCCTTTCGCCGCGGCGAGGGCTCCTGTGTGAAGTGTTTCCTTATAAGTAAAGCCCGGATCACGGAAATGGACGTGGGTGTCGATCAGTCCGGGAGCGATGGTGAGGCCGCGGGCATCCACTACGTTTTCGCCATCTGCGGAGCTGATATTCTCTGAGATGTCTTCGATCACACCGCCTTTGATGCGGATGTCGGCTTCGTATGATTCGCTGGAAGCGGGATTTATGATAAAACCATTTTTAATAAGCATAAGGATCCTCCTTGTCAAGGTATTTTCTGCTCTTAAGTATAGCTTACCGGTATAGTGTATTGCAAGGCGTTCTGTCTGGAAAAACATATAGCATCAGCCCGGTCAGCGCTGTCGGTAAAGCTGCGTTCGCGTGCTGGCTGCGGCTGAAAGTAAAAACCGGGAGGGCATCCTGCCTTTTGGCAGGTGTCCTCCCGGCAACATCCGGACGCTTTTTATACCTTCTGCTTTTTTATAACTGACGGTAAAGATGACGCGGTATACCGTCTACCATTACAGGAGATACATCGCCCTGGATGAGCGGGCGTACATAGCTGACGAATTCATCGGTCACATAGGACCCGTCCTCGGTTACCCACTCGCGCGGAACGAGTTTTTCGTCATTCGCGATCTTATGAACATCTTTTACTTCTGTGCCGCTCTGGTACGGATCATCAGACAGGCGCTGGAGAACGACCATCTTTCCGGAATCTCCCTCATCGGCAGCTTTCACGGCAGCACCGCCTACCTGATATGCTTCCAGAATATCTACACGGGATGCGCAGTGAGAAGCAGAACGCTGAAGTGAACTCAGCTCGATCGCACGGGTCTTGCATCCAATCTCGCCTGCAATATAGCTTGCGAGATAGTTTGCTGTACCTGAGAGCTGTTTGTGTCCGAAAGCGTCTACAAAATCAATGCTCTGTCCCAGCTCACATACATAACGGCCGTCCGCAAGACGGATACCTTCCGAAATGGCTACCACTACGGAAGACTTTTTGGAGAGAAGCTCCCTTACTTTAGTTCCGAATGCTTCGATATCAAAAGGAAGCTCCGGCAGATAGATCAGATCCGGACCCGCGCAGTCCTCGCCTTTTGCAAGTGCCGCAGCGCCTGTGAGCCAGCCGGCATTTCTTCCCATGATCTCTACGATCGATACAAGTCCTTTGTCATATTCCAGACAGAAGCTATCGCGGATAATCTCTTTGACAGATGTTCCGATATATTTTGCTGCGCTTCCGTAGCCCGGTGTATGATCCGTAAGAGCCAGATCGTTGTCGATCGTCTTCGGGCATCCGATGAAACGTGTGGGATGCCCGGTGATGATGGCATAGTCAGACAGCTTTTTGATTGTGTCCATGGAATCATTTCCGCCGATATAGATAAAGGCTTCGATATTCAGCTTGTTGAGGATATCGAAGATCTTGTCATATACTTCTCTGTCTTCATGGATCTCCGGCAGTTTGAAACGGCAGGAGCCTAAGAATGCGGCAGGCGTTCTTTTTAAAAGCTCTGCGTCAAGTTCATTTGTGATATATTCGGACAGATCGATATAACGTTCCTGAAGAAGTCCCTGGATTCCGTGGAGCATTCCGTATACTTTAGCGGCACCGCGGTCTTTTGCTGTGCGGTATACTCCTGCGAGACTTGAGTTGATCGCAGCAGTTGGGCCGCCTGATTGTCCGACAATTACATTTCCTTTCATTGTAAGTTACCTCCGTTCTGCAAATTGTCATATTGAAAGATAGGCTTTCAAAGCACCTCTACTACAGTTTAGTGCATAATAACCAATTTGTAAATGAAAAAATATTAAAAATAGACAAAATCACGAAAAAAGTATGCCCCCAGGGAAACACAGTAGAAAAAATGTTATACTGATAAAAATGCACAAAAAGCACCGGAGATGTCTGATGCCGGAAAGGCAGGCGTCGGTGCAGAACAGGAGAGAAAACAGATGAAAAAATATGATTATCTTATCGTGGGAGCCGGCCTTTACGGAGCAGTCATGGCTTACGAACTGGGAAAGAAGGGAAAGAGCTGCCTTGTGATCGACCGCAGGGATCACATTGCGGGAAATATTTACTGTGAGGACATAGAAGGAATCCATGTACACAAGTATGGAGCACACATTTTCCATACTTCGGACAAGAAAATATGGGATTATGTAAATCAGTTCGCCGAGTTTAATAATTATATCAATTCACCGGTGGCCGTCTATAAGGATGAACTCTACAATCTTCCGTTTAATATGAATACTTTCAGCAAGATGTGGGGAATCAGGACGCCGCAGGAGGCGAAAGACATCATAGAAAAGCAGAAGAAAGAAACGGGTATCACTGAACCCAAGAATCTGGAAGAGCAGGCGCTGTTCCTTGTGGGCCGGGATATTTATGAGAAACTGGTCAAGGGCTACACGGAGAAACAATGGGGCAGAAAGTGCACGGAGCTTCCTGCATTTATCATTAAGAGACTTCCGTGCCGGTTTATTTATGATAATAACTACTTTAATGACAGATATCAGGGGATTCCGATCGGGGGGTACACGCCGATCGTGGAGAAGATGCTGGCAGGGGCAGAGGTGCGCACGGGTGTAGACTTCTTTGAATTCAGGAAAGAGAATCCTGACATAGCGGAGAAGATCATCTTTACAGGGCAGATCGATGAGTATTTCGGATACGAGCTGGGCGCTCTTGAGTACCGTTCCGTGCGGTTTGAGACAGAGGTGCTCGACTGTGAGAACTATCAGGGTAATGCGGTTGTCAATTATACGGAGCGCGAAGTTCCGTACACCCGTGTGATCGAACACAAGCATTTTGAGTTCGGCCAGCAGGAGAAGACTGTGATCTCCAGAGAATATTCTTCCGAATGGAGCGTGGGAATGGAGCCTTACTATCCGGTCAATGATGAGAAGAACAATGTATTGTATCAGCAGTATAAAGAGCTTGCGGCAAAGGAAGAAAATGTGATCTTCGGGGGCAGGCTCGGAGACTATAAATACTATGATATGGATAAAGTGATCGCGGCAGCTTTGGCGCATCTGGAAGAACTTGTATAGCATCCGCAGGGATAGCAGACTGACATTAAAAAACGCTTGCTATTTCATAATGTATCAAGTATGATACTTTTATCCGGACCGGTCTGGTCCGGCTCTGAGAATCTTTTCCATTATTAATTTCTGATGGGTTTCATTAGGGAAAAGGATGTATTGAGCGGGTGGGACAGTTGAGGGACTGCCCCGCCCGCCGGATCATACAGCCGAAAAAAACTGAATATGAAAGAAATGTATGAAGTTCTCAAATTTATCGAACATGGTGTGCACTGCAGGCAGAGCATGGACTGTGTGCAGGGAACGATCCTGCTCAATTATCTGAAAGAGAATCCTCAGATAGAAAAAGGAATGCTGATAAGCTGGTTTCGGGAGCTGGCGGCCAGTGTCGACCAGTATCACAGAAGCCACGGCAGACAGAACTACCGGTATCTGAATCCCTGCAGTGTAATTGTTTCGGAAGAAGGAACTCTTTTTCTGCTGGATATGGAAGCCCGGGATAATGAACCGGTCATGAAGCGAATGCAGAAAAGAGCGGTAAGGAATCATTTCGTGAAGCCGATATACGAGATCGGGACGGCGGGAAATAATGACGCGGATCTCTTTGCCTATGGGCGGACGATCCAGTTTATCCTGGCGTATTCAGAAGTTTATCCTGAACTGAGCCGGTGGGATGAAAACCGTCTTTCCAGAGTGATCGGCCGGTGTACGGGCGAATCCCGCAGGAAATATGCGGATCTGCAGCAGGTTCTGAAAGATCTTCCGGCTGTTCCGAAGCACAGGTCATCTGTGCACAGACTCAACGAGAATGGGCATGTGAAAGTGAAAAAGACTGTAATACTGGCAGGAGCCGCCGCAGGACTGACGGTGTGTGTTGTCATGGGAGCGGGGAGAAAAGAAATCTCCGGAACTGCCAAAAACCAGGCGGAGATGTCCGGGAAAAGCATACCAGAAGAAGTAAGCATGCCGAAAGAAAAAAAGGTAGAATATATAAATGAAGAATATGTGCAGAGAGCAGCAGAAAAAACAGGCATGGCGGCAGAGATTCTGGCAGAGTCTCTGGAAAAGCAGAGAATTGCAGAGGAGATGATCCTTGCTTACGGAAGGGTAATGGAGCTTGAGGAAGACAGTGAGAAGATCAAGGAGGCAGGAATAAAGAAGATGGAACTGGAGATGAAGCAGGGAGACTATGAGCAGGCGCTGGAAACTGCTAAGGTTGTCGCGGAAAAGACAGGAGGTTCGGAAGAACTCAGCGTGCTGATCGGTGAATGTGAAGAAAGTACCCCGTAAAAAGGGAGGATGCCGGGCAGCTGATCGGCTCAGCTCCCGGCATGTATTATGAAAAAGTTTATTCAAAATAACTTGTCAGCGTCTTGTTTAAGTGTTGTTTTCTTTTTTCTCTTTCGATGGTTTTAGTATATGAGAGAGAAATGAAGAAAGCATGATAAGATAATGAAAGATTTTTAAATGATAAATGAACAAATTATGAACAAGCAAATGTCCGCTCATGCAGGCATGGCGGCCGCCTGCCAGGATTATCGCGCAAAGTAAAAGACCGATGGGGGAGCCATCGGTCTTTTGAGGGGAGTATAAATAATTAATAAGGGGTTGTAGAAAGTAACCTTTCTACATTGAACAGTATAATATACAGAATTGGAAAAAGCAAGAAAAAGTTTTGAAAAAAGAAAATTTTGGCGGGCGAACAGTCGCCCTGGTAAAATAACTTACTTAAAGAGAATAAAAAAATGAGGACGAGACATACTAACAGCGAAGTAAAAAAACAGGAGGGATTACTCATGGCAAAAAACTATAGTAATACAAACAATTCAAACAAAAACGCAAAGAACAGCACTTCTTACGGAAACACACAGAGCAAGAACAAGAATGCCAACAAGAACAGCAGCAATTCATATTCCAACACTTCTGACAGCAGAAACTGCGGCAGGGATATGGATGCCTATGATGAGTCGGACCGTTACTGATCCTGACAAGGTCTGTGCTTGGAAATAACGGTAAATGATGGATGGGGCAGGGAAAGTTCAACTTTACTCTGCCCCTGATTTATAGTAATATGGATACAGACAAAATATAAGGACGGAGAAGTTCATGGATAAAATGGAATGGATCGCGCCCTGCCACTTCGGTCTTGAGTCTGTCCTGAAACGAGAAATTCAGGATCTCGGATATGAGATCGTGCAGGTCGAGGACGGAAGAGTTACGTTTGCCGGCGGGATGGATGCTGTGTGCAGAGGAAATATTTTTCTGCGGACTGCGGAACGTATACTGCTGAAGGTCGGGAGCTTCAGGGCAGAGACATTTGAGGAACTGTTTGAAAGGACAAAAGAAATTCCGTGGGAAGAATACATACCTCAGGATGGAAAATTCTGGGTGACGAAAGCGGCTTCTGTGAAGAGCAGACTGTTCAGCCCGTCGGATATTCAGTCCATTATGAAGAAAGCAATGGTGGAGCGCCTGAAAACCAGATATCGTATCCAATGGTTTCCAGAAACAGGAAGTTCGTATCCGGTCAGAGTGTTCCTGATGAAAGATGTAGTGACTGTAGGGCTTGATACTACGGGTACTTCGCTTCATAAGCGGGGATACCGTCCGGTGGCGGGAAAAGCGCCGATCGCCGAGAATCTTGCGGCCGCGCTGATCATGCTCACACCGTGGAAGCGGGATCGGATCCTGATAGATCCGTTCTGCGGGAGCGGTACATTTCCGATCGAGGCGGCGATGATGGCGGCCAATATAGCTCCGGGCATGAACCGTTCGTTTACGGCAGAGTCATGGACAAACCTGATACCGAAGAAGAGCTGGTATGAGGCTGTGAACGAAGCGCAGGATATGATCGATGACAATATTGAGGCGGATATACAGGGATATGATGCAGACGGCGAAGTGCTGAGGGCGGCCCGTAGAAATGCAGAGGAAGCAGGAGTCAGTCATCTGATCCATTTTCAGCAGAGAGAAGTAAAAGATCTGAGTCATCCGAAAAAATACGGCTTTATCATCACGAATCCGCCATATGGAGAGCGTCTGGAAGAGAAAGAAACACTGTCGCGTATTTATAAGGAATTCGGCGATGCTTTCCGGAAGCTGGACAGCTGGTCAGCTTATATGATCACGAGTTATGACGATGCAGAGCGGTATTTTGGGAAAAAATCGGATAAGAACAGGAAGATTTATAATGGGATGATAAGGACTTATTTCTACCAGTTTTCAGGACCGAAGCCGCCGAGACAGAAGAAATAGAGGATATACAGAGAAGATGAAAAAGAGAATTATATTTGCTACAGGCAACGAAAATAAGATGAAAGAGATACGGATGATCCTGAAAGATCTTGGATTGGAGATACTTTCCATGAAAGAAGCGGGAGCTGACGTTGAAATCATTGAGGATGGAATGAGCTTTGAAGAAAATGCAGAGATCAAGGCGAGGGCAGTGGCCAGAGTGCTGACAAATGATATTGTTCTTGCTGATGATTCCGGACTGGAGATCGATTATCTTGATAAGGCGCCGGGAATTTATTCCGCACGATTTGCCGGTGAAGATACTTCCTATGATATAAAGAACCGTATCCTTCTGGACAGGCTGGAAGGTGTGCCGGATGAAGAGCGCACGGCACGGTTTGTATGCGCGGTGGCTGCTGTATTTCCGGACGGAACCGTATCTGTAGTCAGAAAGACGATCGAAGGCAGGATCGCGGAGGAAGCAGCGGGAGATAACGGGTTCGGGTATGACCCGATCTTTTATGTGCCGGAGTACGGCTGTACGACGGCAGAGATGAAGCCGGAGCAGAAGAATGAGCTGAGTCACAGAGGAAAAGCGCTCCGCGCTATGAGAGAGATATTAAAAGAAAAAGTCGGTGAGGATATGTGATGAGGATATTGATCGTCAGTGATACACATGGCAGACACGGCAATCTGGACCGGGCACTGGAAGAAGCGGGCGAGATTGATGTATTTATCCATCTTGGTGACGTGGAAGGCGGAGAAGAGTATATAGACGCTGTGGTTGACTGTGAGAAACATATTGTGCGAGGCAATAACGATTTCTTTACTGATCTGCCCAGAGAGGAAGAGTTTTATCTGGATAAATATAAGGTGTTTATCACCCATGGACATGCATACTATGTGTCGCTTGATCCTGAGTACATATTTCAAGAGGGGCAGGCGAGGAAAGCCGATATAGTAATGTACGGGCATACACACAAACCGTTTTTTGAACAGAAGGACGGGATCACGGTGCTTAATCCGGGCAGCCTTTCATTCCCGCGTCAGGAAGGAAGAAAAGGCAGCTACATACTTATGGAGATAGCGCCGGACGGCTCACTTACATACGACCAGAGATACCTTGGGTGAGGGTGGATAAAAAAAGTTATGTCAGAAAAATAAAAAAGTTGTTGACATTATGAAATCCTTATAATATAATAGTCAATGCGCTACAGGAAGACAGGAAACGTAGTAATTATACCGGGGTGTGGCTCAGCTTGGCTAGAGCGCCTGGTTTGGG
>DWWO01000024.1 GCA_019119675.1 Candidatus Mediterraneibacter faecipullorum
GGTGATCTTGAAAAAAGGCGTGACGAAGGAGCAGCTGCACGAACATCTGAGGGCCGTGTTCCAGGACAGCGGTGTGGATGTATGGGACTGTGAACTGCTGCTGTAAGATAACTCCGTGAAAACATGATCCATATAAAAGTGACTTTTGAAATAGTCAGGCTCGTAAGTTATAAGGACAACATATTAAGGGGGCGCTCCTCATAAGCCGATGACGTGGCTTATGGGGTGTCCCTTAATGTTTACAATGAATTCAATCTTCTTTTACCGGAACAAGATAAGCTGTTGTCAAATGCAAATGAAAAGGAGAGTGATTGTGATGACTAGATCCGGGAATCACAAACGACTGCAAAAAAAACACCGATGTACTATAAAAGAGATACTGAGGAGACACTGGGGCGGTAAAGTGGCCGTATTGATACAGCTGCTGCTTTCTATCGTATTCGGAGCAGCTGTATGGTATAGTGGGTTTGTCCCCGGCATATATCTGGCAGCACTGTATTTGATGCTGCTCGTGCTGTTCGGGGTTCTGCTGGGCCTTCAGTTTGTCCGAAATAAAATTTATATTGCCGGTATTTTGATCAGTGTTCTGATCAGTGCAGCACTAGCGGCGGGATCTTATTTTATGATAAGGACCAATCAGATGATGTCAGATGTGGGAGGCGCGACCTATAAGACGGACAATATGGTTGTAGTAGTCCGGGCGGATGATCCGGCCCGGTCTCTGACGGATGCGGCAGACTATAAGTTCGGGATACAGACGTCTCAAGATCAGGAAAATACACAGAAAATGCTTGCCGATATTGAAGAGACTCTTGGCTCACAGATCAGCCCGACAGAGTATGAGACGGCTGCAGAAGAGGCGCAGGCTCTTCTTGACGGAGAAATTGACGCCGCTGTGTATAATGAGGCGTTTACCGGTATTATTGAAGAAACGATCGAAGGATATTCTGATCAGGTCAGAATCCTTTATCAGTTTGGTATTGATACAGTTCTGGAACAGGAAGAGGTGAATGTGGAGGAGCCTTTTAATATTTATATCAGTGGAATTGACGTAGCCGGGCCGATTACGATGAATAGCCGGAGTGATGTAAATATCATAATGACGGTAAACCCGAATACGCATAAGATTCTCCTGACGACCACGCCGAGAGATTATTATGTGACCCTGCCGGGAATTTCCGGAGAACAGAGGGACAAGCTGACACATGCCGGGATCTATGGTGTAGATGTTTCTATGAATACATTAGAGAGCATTTACGGTATCGATATTACTTACTATGCAAGAGTTAATTTTACCTCGCTGATAGAGATTGTAGATGCACTGGGCGGTGTGGATGTTTATTCGGAGTATGCGTTTGAGTCGCGGGGATATGAGTTCCTGCAGGGCATGAACCATATGAACGGAGAGCAGGCACTGGCATTTTCAAGGGAGAGATATACGTTTGAAGACGGCGACAATCAGAGAGGAAAGAATCAGGAAGCCGTGCTCAAGGCGATTCTTGAGAAAGCTATGTCCCCGGCTGTTTTAGTTAATGCAAGTGAGATTATTACAAGTGTGAGCGATAATGTGGAAACAAATATGTCCCGCAGTGAGATGGCCCGATTTATTAACAGACAGCTTTCTGATGGCAGTTCATGGGAGATTGAGTCTGTTGCGGCGACCGGTACGGGCGATAATCAGATGTGTTATTCTTCCGGCTCGGAGATTTTGTACGTAATGTGGCCGGATGCAGCTTCCCTAGAGGCAATCAGTACAAAAATGGGAGAGATATTGGCTGGAAAATGAAAAAAGCAGGGGAAGCAGAAGGGAAGAAAGTCGGAGATTGCAGATGAGAAAACAGAGCGAAAACTTATTGGCTATATTAAAGAGCGCGGTACATCATGAAGCCCTTTCTCTAAATGAACCGGTGGAGTATGACTGCCTCATGGAACTGGCACGGGAGCAGAGTGTCCTTCCGATTGTCGGAGAAATGCTCTGCCGCGACCCGGAGTTCATTCAGGAGAAGGTGTATGAACAGACGGTCAGGCAGGTTGTGGCTTCCGTTGCCGTCCAGTCTTCGAGGACAGCCGCGTTTCTCCAGCTATACAGGGCATTTGCTGATGCGGGGGTATATCCTGTCGTTATGAAAGGGGTTGTCTGCCGCGAATTGTATGGGAGACTTAAAGACCATCGGCCTTCGGGGGATGAGGACATCCTGATCCGTCCGGCGGAGTTTAAAACAGTCAGGGCAGTACTGAAGAGTCAGGGATATGAACCGGAGCGAAAGGAGATGACAGACCGGCAGCTGGAGGAAGTTCAGGAGATTACATTTGACGGCGGCGCGGTCGGACTCCATATCGAAGTGCATACGAATCCTATAGGACAGGAATCTGGAATCCGAAGAGATATGAACGAGATGTTCCAATCTGTTTTTGAAAATCAGCAGCGGATAGAAGTAGACGGGACTGAGATCATGACGATGGGACACACAGACCATTTTTTGTTTCTCGTGCTTCACGCTTTTAAGCACATGATATCAAACGGTTTTGGAATCCGGCAGGCGTTGGATATCCTTCTGTATTATGAAAAATACGGAGATGAAATTTGCTGGGATTATGTATATGACAATCTGAGGAAAGTCTGCGCCGAGCGCTTTTTCTGTGATCTGCTGTATATTGGCAGACAGCATCTCGGATTTGATCTGCCAGCGAAATACAGACCAAACTGTCCGGAAGAACTGTTGACCGACCTGATGGAGAACGGTATCTTCGGAAGTAAGCGGCAGGCATATCAGACGGCAGCCAGTATCACAACAGCTGCGATCGACAGAGGGAAAAAACGGAACCAGATTATGGTGCTTCTGCAGACATGCTTTCCGCCCATGGGATTTATGATATCCCGGAATCCAGAGCTGGCGGATTATCCATGGCTTCTGCCAGTGTGCTGGATCAGACGCTGGGGGCGGTTCTTCCGTTATAGCAGGGACAATGGCGGTGGACTGGTATCAGACAGTATTGAGGCCAGCAGGCAGAGGATCCGTCTGTTGAAAAAATATAAGATACTCTAGAGAGCAGAGGAAATTACTATATGAAGATAAAACGGATTTCAGAAATAACGGCAGTGCTCCTCTTTATTGCATTCCTGCTCCTTTTGGTCTTTTCTCATCGGCAGGATCTGTTTACCGACACAACGATAAATGCGTATAATACCGGTTGGACATACAGTTACGACGCTCAGGAAGGCGACACCGTGCTCCCGGTCAATCTGGATGTCCCGAAAAATACGGAAGTGGTGCTTGCCAATACGCTTCCGGATGACGTGCAGGATGGTACTGCAATTGTCTTTCGTACAAGAATGCAGAGTGTCAGAGTCTATGTGGAGGACCGTCTGATCTATCAGTTTCCGGATCAGAAGCTGATCGGCAGAGAAGTGCCCAGCGCATGGAACTTCGTCAGGCTGTCGGAAGAAGATGCAGGACAGCAGATCCGGCTCTGCATCCGTTCGCCTTATACCAGATTTTCCGGGGTGATCAGTGAGGTCCGGTATGGAAAATACAATGATCTTGTGACAGGGATAATCGCACAGCAGCTGAAAATATTGCGGATGAGCATTATGATCGGGATTATGGGAATGGCCGTTGTGCTGATTTCTCTTATCAGCCGCAGATACAATATATTCACATGGCACAGGAATCTGGGAATGCTGCTCACTGTTATTGCGCTGTGGCTTTGCGGCGAATCGGGTATGCCGTCCGGAAAGGTGGGTCTGGAAGCATGGCATTACTTTGCAATGGTATCTCTCCTGGTCTGCCCGGTGTTCCTGACAGCTTATCTGTATGCCAGATGGCAGGATACCTGCGGTAAAATGACCGGGATTCTGTTTTATGCCAGTGTGATAATTGTTGCGGGGTGTCTTGCGTCAGAAGTGTCCGGAGGTCCGGATTTTGTCGAATTGCTTCCCCTTATGCATGGGATAACAGGCATAACATTGACTTATGCCCTGCTGCTTTACGTTCTTGCTGCAAGAAGAAAAGAGAGTATTTACATCAGATCCGAGCTTTTGTGTATACTGATCATTTTTCTTGCGGGATTTGCAGAGATCGTGAGATTCTACCGCATGGATAAAATGATCGGAATCTATCTCCGGATCGCTATCCTGATCTATGCACTGAATCTGTTCCGGATCTGCGTGTCCATGCTTTACCGGAAAGTGAAAGAAAATAGGGAACTGGAGAGACGCTTGCGCAGGAGCAGGGCAGAGCTGATGGCAAGCCAGATCAAGCCACATTTCATTTACAATACATTGAATTCTATCCGGGCGCTGATCAGGCTTGATCCGAATGCAGCACAGCAGGCGGTATATGATTTTTCTATTTACCTGCGCTCTAACCTGGATAACGTAGGCGACAGGGAGCTGATCCCGTTCTCTGAGGAACTTCGTCATATACGGACCTATCTGGATATTGAGAAGATCCGTTTTGAAGAAAGACTGAATGTGGTGATGGATATACAGACGAGCATGTTTCTGGTGCCGCCACTGTCCATACAGCCCTTAGTGGAAAATGCGGTAAAGCATGGAATCTGCACAAAGGTGAGCGGAGGAACGGTGACAATTCGCAGCTATGAGGAAAAGAATGTATATGTGGTGGAAGTAGAGGATGACGGAGCTGGGTTCGATGTATCCAGTCTGGATCTGGGCGATGATACGGATGACGATGTCATATCTTCCGAAAGTGATACTGACATTCACATCGGGCTGAAAAATATTCGTTTCAGGTTGCAGGAGATCACAGGAGGATCACTGAAAATCGAGAGCCATCCGGGAAAAGGAACAAAAGTAACGGTATCTTTCCTGAAAACAAAAGTAAATCAGGAAAAATAAGAGGATCATCTAAGAAAATGAAAAAAGACGGAAGAGGAGATGAGACAGATGCGTGTCATGATCGTAGATGATGAAAGACTGGCACTGCGTCAGTTTATGCTGGAGACGGAAGATATACCGGGTATAGAGATTGCCGGAGCCTTTTCCAATCCGCTTCAGGCACTTGAATATCTGAAGGAGAATCCGGTGGAGGCAGCCTTTCTTGATATTGAGATGCCGGAGCTGAACGGAATCGTTCTCGCGGAGAAAATGAGGGAGATTTATCCCGATCTTGTGGTAATCTTTATTACAGGATACGAGCAGTATACGCTGGATGCTCTGAAGGTAAAGGCTGATTACTATATGACGAAACCCTATGACAGCAGGGATATCAGAGTGGTGCTGGAGAGGGCAAAGCTGTTATCTGCCCGGCAGAAAAAAAGAGTCTACATACGGACTTTCGGGAGATTTGATCTCTTTATTGACGGAAAAGTTGTCTACTTCTCCAATACAAAGGCAAAGGAACTGCTGGCCCTCTGTGTAGATCACCGGGGAGGAGCGGTAACAATCGAAGAAGCGGCGGATAAGCTCTGGGAAGACAGAATCTATGACAGCCGGGTTAAAAACCTCTACAGGAAGGCAGTCATGCAGATTCGCCAGCTCCTGTCTGAGTATGGAGAGGAGGAAATCTTCTCGGGGAACAGAGGGAGCTGCCAGATTGATATCCTGAAAGTGGACTGCGACTACTATGAACTGCTGAAAGGAAATCCCGAGGCAGTTCGCGCCTGGGAAATTACAGGAAATTATCTTCAGGAATACTCATGGGCGGAAGAAACCTGCGCCAGGCTGGAAATGGCTGATATTATTCCTGAAAAGTAACAGTTTGGTAACACGGGACATTATATACTATCATAAATGTGAGAAAAAATATGATGGTATATGATGTCCCGCATTTATTTATGAACAATGTATAAGGGGAGAAAGTTTATCAGCCGGAAAAGATAGTAACAAATGACAGGGTTATGGATAACTGACACTGTAAGGGGTGATGGAAGATGAAACTTAAAGACGGACTGATACTGCGGGAAGTGGCCGGCCAGTATGTTATCGTTCCTACAGGGAAACGGGTGCAGGAAGTGACGAATATCGTGTATATATCCGCTTCAGCCGCATACCTGTGGGACTACATGAAAGATCACGAGTTCGAGAAAGAGAATCTGGTGAAGCAGATAATGGAACACTATACAGGTGTGACAGAAGAGAAAGCTTCGGAGGATATTGATAAGTTTCTGAATACCCTGTCAGCCAATAATATTCTGGATGACGGAGTAAAATCCGGGGGGAGTTTTATCAGAATCCCTAAGGAGCAGTTTGATAAGTTGTGGCCATCAGGGAAGGATTCAAAAGACAATAAGGGTGTGAGTAATTCTTGACAAATGAATTTGTACCTGCCTGCCATAGAATGGAATGGCTGGATCCATTTTATAAAAAAGTATGGGAAACAGCTTTTCAAAAATGTATTCCTATTTCTGGAACATTCGAACTGACTCCGCGATGTAATTTTAACTGTAAAATGTGCTACGTCCATCTAGATAGTACAGAAATGGATATGCACGGGAAAGAACTCTCTGCGAAGGAATGGTTGGATATTGCCAAAGATGCAAAAAGCGCAGGAACAACTTGGCTTTGTGTCACCGGAGGAGAGCCTCTGATGCATCCGGAATTTGAAGAAATCTGGCAAGGTCTTTCTGAAATGGGATTTTTCCTTACCCTGCAGACCAATGCATCTCTTATTACAGGAAAGATAGTTTCCCTGTTAAAAGAGTATCCACCGAAACAGGTTAAGATTACTTTATATGGAACAAACGATAAAGTGTACGAATCTGTATGTGGAGTGCAAAATGGTTTCAGTCGTGTTAATGATGGAATACATACATTAATGAGTATGGGAATCCCTGTTACTCTTGTCAGTACCGTTATCAGGCAAAATGAAGAGGATGCCTCTAACATGGCTTACTATGCTTACAGACATCAGCTGCCGTGGACAATCACTTCCGAGATAAAGAGTTCATTTCGAGGAAAAGGCAATGATGTGTCTGCGCTTCGACTGGAGAACAAAGAAGAGCGCAGAAAAAAAGATATTGCAAGAAGGATAAAAGAGAAAGATTATCTTGATCCGGAACGTAAGCCTTGTACCTATTGCAAAGATTACCATATAGGATATTGGATTTTGTGGAATGGGGAAATGCGGTTCTGCAGTTTCCTAAATGAGCCGGACATTTCTGTACGGACATTGGGCTTTGCAAAGGCGTGGGAAAAACTTGTCCAATATGAAGATACATTGGAATGGCCAGAGGAATGTAAAATATGCCCGGCAAATAAAATTTGTTTTAAGTGCGTGGCAACGATTGCTGCTGAAAGTGGAAGTGTAAATAAAGTGTCTGATAAGTTCTGCAGAGAAGTATGCGACTTGTATGACCAGAACGAAAGAAAGGTGAGAGAATATGAGTTTTAGTGGTGAAGTGTATGCGGAAGTAGAGGCCAGTGTTGTGAATAATGGTATCAGCCCGATGGCGATGGTTTCCGGTAATCCGGAACCGATAGACGGACAGGCTTATGTTGTTGTATGGATTCGATGGAGATATGACGATTCGACTGGAGCAGGTGGATATACGGGATCAGGATGGTATTGGGAGGATTCCAATAATGGGCTTCAGCAATTTGGAACAGAAGATGATTTTAAAGAATGGCTCGTTAAGAATAAGCCAACAGAGTTAGATGAGGAATTGAAGAACTGGGATGCAGCAGAGAAAGCCGCTTTTTTGAATGCACATTTGTCTGAATTAGAAGCTCATGGTTGTCTATACTTTACAGCCAGTAATTAAGTTATGTTGGGAGACAATAAAGGTTACTTTGTTATTTCTATACAAATAGAAATAAAGAATTGTCCACGAAACTTTGTAAATGATTATACGTGGAATAAGTTTGCAGCTACCAATAAACAGAAGACAGACATCAACGTGACTATAAAAAATAGTGAATCGGTGGATTATCAAGTAGAGCGATACCGGATGTCACAGCAATATGATCAAATCATGCGCTATAATTCAGATGTATTAGTGGCAAATGAAGACTGGAGTCTGTGTACACTGTTGTCGCTGAAGGATCCCATGAATCTGCCCGTTTTTCTGAATCACATTTATTATTCGAAAGCAGTATTCTGTCATCTGATTCAATGTCATAGTTCCTTAATAGAATACCATGGAGAAGGAATTCTTTTTCTTGGCCCGTCAGGGATTGGGAAAACAACGCAGGCGGAACTGTGGAATAAATATAGAAATGCACGTATTATCAATGGGGATATCGTCTTCGTCCAGGAGACGCTCGATGCCTTCCTTGGCTGGGGCACACCCTGGCACGGTTCTTCACCTTACTGCGAGAACACCAGTGTTCCGGTGAAAGCCCTGATTGTGCTGAAGCAGGCGCCGGAAAATTCTATTCGGGAGCTGACCGGGTTTGAGAAGGTGACAGCGGTTTCCAACAATGTCTTCTATCCCCGGTGGCTGGAAGGCGGCATGGAACTCTGCCTGGAGACGTTGAATCATCTTCTTTCAGCCCTGCCTGTCTACGAACTTTCCTGCCGCCCGGACGAGGATGCTGTCCGGCTGACGGAGGAAGCGGTGTTCGGCGGCAGAGTGTAGATACAGATACAAGTGAAAAGAGAAGAAAAAGGGGGAAATCTCATTCCCGTATTCCCGCGTCTGGCGGAGGGATATGGGAGTGAGGTTTTGTATTTTAACGGGGAGTTACACAGGATATGGCTTCTATAAAGCATTACATCCAACGAATTAAAGAGGGAAGATTAAAGCAGCTGACCGGCGAGCTGCTCTGGATGTACGCCTATGTCCGCCGCTACTGGCTGCTGATCGGCGCCTATGTCCTGCTCGGTGCGTCCGGCTCTGTGTTAGGGCTTGGAACCTCGATGGTCAGCCGTGACCTGGTGGACGCCGTGACAGGAGTTAATTCACTGGAGATCGTGCGGGTGGCGTGTACTTATGTGGGCGTCGGCGTGGGACAGATCTTTATCAATGCCGTGAAGTCCAGGCTGTCGCTGAAGGTCAGGCTAAAGGTGACCAATGAGATCCGGGCGGACATTTATGAGCAGGTGCTGCGGACGAACTGGGAGTCGCTGGCAAAGTACCGCTCCGGAGATCTTCTTTACCGCGTGAACGGGGATGCGGGCATGGTGGCAAATACGATCCTGACATTTCTGCCGAATGTGGTGACTACGTTTATCAGTTTCGGCGGCGCGTTTATCATCGTGATGCAGCATGATCCGTGGATGGCGCTGATCGCTCTGCTGGGAGCGCCGATCTCGTTTCTGACGTCCCGGTATTCGGCGAAGCGGATGCGGGACTTCCAGAGAGACAACCAGAATGTGGCCAGCGACCGGACGGTATTCGATCAGGAGACATTCCAGAATCTGCAGTTTATCAAAGCTTTCGGCATGTTGGACCGGGTGACGGAGAAGTTTCATAAGATCCAGCAGGAATCAGTGGACGTGGCCCTGAAGCAGAACAAATTTCAGCAGAGTATGACCATCGCTACTTCGCTGGTGGGACAGGCAGTCGGCTATGCCTGCTATGGGTTTGCCGCTTTCCGGCTCTGGCAGGGAGACATCAGTTACGGTACGATGACCATGTTTGTATCCATGGCGGCTTCGCTGCGGGGATCGTTCAGCGGGATACTGGGCCTGATGCCGATGGTCATCCGTTCCGGTATCAGCGCAGAGCGGATCATGGAGATCATCAGCCTTCCGAGGGATTCGATGGAAGATAAGGAAGAGGCGGATGCGATCCGGGAGAAGGGACGGGAATGTGGCATCTATGTACATATGGAAGATGTGGACTTTGCTTATGAGGAAGAGAAGTGGATCTATCAGGATGCATCTTTCCGTGCGGAGCCAGGAGAGATCGTGGCGCTGATCGGGCCATCCGGTCAGGGAAAGACTACCACGCTGAACCTGATTCTAGGGCTTTATCATCCTAAAAGGGGTAAGATCACTGTAGGAAATCCAGGCGGGAAGGAGCTGAAAGCCTCTTCCTCTACCCGGTGTATGTTCAGCTACATCCCCCAGGGGAATACTATGTTCTCCGGCACCATTGCAGACAATATGCGCATGGTTAAGCCGGACGCCACGGACGAAGAGATCCAATCTGCTCTGGAGGCGGCATGTGCCTGGGAATTTGTGGAGAAGCTGGAGCACGGTATGGATACGGAAGTGAGAGAGCGGGGAACCCGTTTCTCGGAAGGGCAGAAGCAGCGGCTCTCGATCGCAAGGGCGATTCTGGCGGATGCGCCTGTCATGATTCTGGATGAGGCGACCAGCGCCCTTGATGTTGCGACAGAGCGCCGTGTCCTGAGGAGCATTATCAGGAAAGAGCCCCACCGCACGGTCATTGTAGCAGCCCACAGGCCCAGCGTATTTTCTATGTGTAACCATGTGTATAAAGTAGGAGAGCACAGGATCGAGGAGGTAGACGAAGAAGGAATCCGCCGGTTCCTGGATGAATTCTAGTTTGGAGGAGTATGGATGAAGATAGTTAAGATGGCGCTGATCATAGTATTTGTCCTGTCATTTGGCATATTCGGGGTGTCGGAAGTGATGGCCCTTGGCAGCCGGGATACGTCGGATCCGGTGATCACCAGTGACCGGGATGTACTGGAGATACCATGTGAATATACGCAGGAGCAGCTGATGGAAGGCCTCACTGCCTCGGATGCGGAGGATGGAGACCTGACAGATCAGATCGTGGCGGGTTCTTTTTCCCGTTTTATTTCAGAAGGAGTGTGCAGCCTTACCTATGTGGTCTTTGACTCGGCGAACCGGACGGCGTCTCTTACACGAGACGTACAGTTTACAGATTATCATCCTCCCAGATTTACACTGACAGAGCCTCTTGTATTCCGGGAGCAGGAGGGCAGCTACACGGAGGCCATGGACCGTCTGAGCGCTCAGGATATGCTGGACGGCGATCTGGACGACTGGATCACCCAGACGGCTACGGACGTCAATTATTCCAGGGCGGGAAACTATACGATGTCGGTGGAGGTGAGCAACAGTTTTGGCGATACCTCGACAGCAGATCTTCCGGTCCATGTGGTGAGCGCGGAAAATCAGCAGACACAGATCGGTCTGACGGCGGGGATCGTCTATCTTCAGCAGGGTGCTTCTGTCGATCCTTCGGATTATATCGAGAGTGTGACAGACTCCAGCGGAAATTCAATCGATGTGTCAGGGGTATCGGCAGATTCGAATGTGGATCCGGATACGCCCGGATGCTATGAGATCCATTATGAGACAGACGGCGGAGAGACGTGGCTGACTGTCATCGTGGAAGGAGGGGGAGCATGAACCGGGAGTTATTCAGATTCGACGAGATAAGCATACGAGGGCTGTGCATGGATCTTCTGCGAAATATCTGGATGATCCTGGCAGCTGGGATTTCACTGTGGTTCCTTGCCACGGGCTGGCATAATCTGACTTATGATCCTCAGTATACCTCATCAGCCACTCTGGTCGTGACCTTGAAAGGGGAGTCCAATACGTATTCTTCCCTGTCGCTGGCCACTCAGATGGCGGATGTATTCAGCCAAGTATTCCAGAGCGATGTGCTCCGGGAGCGGATCGTAGAAGATACGGGCGAGGATATCCATGGAACGATCAGCTGCACCCCGGTTACTGAGACGAACCTGATGGTCTTGAGTGCCACCTGTTCTGATCCGAGACAGGCATATTTATATATCAATTCTGCGCTGAGGCATTATGAAGATGTGGCGGGCGATGTATTTTCCAACTCCGCCCTGCAGATCGTGCAGGACCCGGAAGTCCCATCGGCTCCGTCCAATACTTCCTGGGCGCTTTCCCACAGATATCTCCTGGCAGGGCTTGCTATGATCGCTATGGCAGGGGTGATCTGCCTGTTCTATCTTCTCCGCTTTACAGTGAAGACTCCCGCCTGCGGAGCCAGACAGCTGGATGGAAAGATAAGAGGGACGATCCCATATGAAGCAAAGGGCGGTGCGTTTGAGCTGTTCGACAGTCTCGGGACCGGTGCGGCGGAAGGCACATTGCGCGGAGCGGGAAGCCGCAGAAAGAGCGCGGGCAAGAGCAGGAAAGGGAAGAGAAATGGAAATGAAAACGGACGGGAGAAGCGTTCCCTTCTTTTGAACTCTCCTCTGGTGACGATGGGATTTGCAGAAGCGACGAGAAGGGCCGAGGCGCGTGTGGAATATCATTTGCGCAAGAAGAAGGAACAGGTCCTGCTTGTGACCAGTGTGATGGAAAATGAAGGGAAGTCTACGGTGGCGGCGAATCTGGCGCTCGCCCTTGCCGAAAAGCACAGGAAAGTGCTGCTTATTGACGGGGATCTTCTGAAGCCGGCGATGCATAAGCTATTTGAAGAGCAGAAAGGAGACGCGGTATCTCTGGCGGAGGCTCTGGAGGGAAAGTCGGAGGGGAAGACCATGATCCGGTACGATGAGAAACATAAGTTCTGGAAGCTTTTCCAGTATCGTGCGGCGGAGGATCCGGCATCTATACTGGACGGAGTGAAGCTTCAGGCATGGATGGATGCGTGGAAGCGGGAGTTGGATTACATTATCGTAGACTGTTCGCCGGTCTCTGTCTCTTCGGATGCCGAGGTATGGATGAATGTGGTGGATTCGGTACTGCTGGTCGTCCGGGAGGACCGTGCGGATGTCCGGATGATCAATGACGCGGTGGACGCCGTATGGCAGAGCGGGAAAGATTTCGCCGGATTTATCCTCAATGCGTTTCACAAGGAATGGTTCCAGGGAATATCGGAAGGCGGATACAGCAGCTACAGATATGGAAACTATGCATATGGAAACAGCCGGAAGAGTGATGCGCAAAGTACAGAAGAGAGAGGTTGAGCACATGGCGGAACACAGAAAGGACATTGAGATAAAAGAACAGAATGATGAGGTGGAGATCGATCTCGGCCGCCTGATCCAGAGTATGTGGAAGAGCTTCCGGAAGCTCTGGTGGCTCGTCCTTGCCCTTGTGACAGCAGGGGCGGCGGTATTTACTGTGTATCAGAGATTTTATAATAAGCCGCTCTATGCATGTACAGCCACCTTTACTGTCGGCACCGGTGATGAATCCAGCGGCAGTTACAGTTTCTATTATGACAGTACCACAGCAGATCAGATGTCGAAGACATTTCCTTACATATTAGAGAGCAGCTTCTTCCGAAATACTCTGCTGGAACAGCTGGGAACGGACACGCTGAACGGGACGATCACGGCGGAGACCATTGAGGATTCCAATGTGGTGACCATGCGGGCGGAGAGTCCGTCGGCGGAAGATGCCCGCGCGATCCTTGACACGGCGATCGCGGTCTATCCGGATACGGCGCGGTTTGTGCTGGGCGATATCCAGTTCAATATGCTGGATGAACCGAGTACACCGACAGAGCCTTTTAACCAGATGGGGATAAAGAAGAGCGTGGCATTCGGCGCTCTGGGCGGACTGGCTCTGTCAGTGTGCATCCTGGGTGTCCTTGCCCTGCTCCGGCAGACGGCACGGGATCAGGATGAGATGAAAGAGATCACAAGTCTCCGGTGCCTTGCCGCCGTGCCCGTGGTCCGGCTGAAAGCCCGCAGGAACCAGAAGCAGCAGAAGATATCCGTGCTGGATGAAAGGCTGCCTTACGGATACAGAGAGAGTATGCGCGGATTGAAGCTGCGATTAGAGAGGAAGATGGACGGCTCCGGCGGCAAGGTGCTCCTTATTACAAGTACTGCAGCCGGCGAGGGCAAGTCTACGCTGGCGGTCAATCTGGCGCGCCTGATGGCAGCGGACCAGAAGAAAGTGCTTCTGATCGACGGAGATCTCAGAAAGCCCAGTGATGCGGTGCTGCTTGGGATCCGTGGCAGATACAGTCTGCGCAGTGTCCTTGATGAAACGAAGAAACCCGGGGAGTTGATCGGAAAGTCTAAGAAGAGCGGGATCTATTTTCTCGGAAGCACAAAGAAGACGGAACAGCCGGCGCCTGTGCTCAGCAGCAAGGCTGTGCGGGAATTTATCGCTTTGATGCGGGAGAAGATGGATTATATTATCATAGACAGCCCGCCCTGCGGGATATTTCAGGATGCGTCCCTGTTATCAGAGTATGCAGACAGCATCCTGTATGTAGCGAAATACGACAGCGTGCCGAAGCGCCGGATCCGCGAGGGGATCGCATCCCTGAGCGGAAGCCGCGCGGAGTTTACCGGATATGTGTTCAATGATGCTCCCGAGACCGGGGGAGCCTACGGATATGGCAGGTACGGTTATGGATATGGATACGGCTATGGTCAGCAGAAATACGGGTACGGCCAGAGAAAATCTGGTGAAGGCACCGATGTGGCGGATATCGGGAAGAACGTCAGAAAAGTAAGAGCGTCAGAAAAGTAAGAGCGTCAGAAAAGTAAGAGTGTCAGAAAAGTAAGAACATCAGAGAATTAAGAAAGGCAGGGGAGAGTGGATGATCGATCTGCATGCACATATCATTCCGGGATTTGACGACGGAGCACAGACTATCGAAGATGCACTTGATATGGCACGGACTGCAGTCGGCAGCGGGGTGCGGATCATGACTGCAACGTCTCATGCCGACTTTTCTTCCCTGGATCCGCAGATCATGATACAGGAGTACCGCAGAGGTCTTTCCGCGCTCAGAAGCGCCATTGGGCGCGTACGTCTGCCTCTGCGCATTGCCTCCGGCATGGAGCTCCTTGTAAATGAAAGCTTACTCCACTATGCAGAGAATCATCCGCTTCCTTCCCTGAACGGAAGCGGCTATCTGTTGGTGGAGTTTTATTTTGACATTGGATACGGGGAGGCGCTGCGCAGGCTGGAAGTGCTCAGAAAGATGGGCTATCGTCTCGTGCTCGCCCATCCGGAAAGGTATGATTTCACGAAGCAGGATGCGGGCAGGGCTGCGGAGCTTGCGGACCGCGGAATTATATTACAGATTAATAAGGGCAGTCTGCTGCGTGAGTTCGGGGAGCGCTCTTACCATGCGGCAGAGTGGATCCTGTCGCGTGGTCTTGCGGGCGTGGTGGCGTCCGATGCCCATGATCCGGTCCTGCGCACGCCGGATCTGGCAGAAGTGGCGGATGTACTGGCCATGGATTACGGGGCGGAGGCGGCGGAAGTGCTGCTCAAGAAGCGGCCGGCGGAGGTATTGAAGGGAAAATAAGGGATCTGGCGCCTGCCAGATCCCCTGATCTATTTGTCGGGTTTAGATTGCAGTTCTTCTTCATAGAGTTCCATCACGTAATCAGGTCCTTCTTTCCAGATAGCTGTGTCAAAATCAAATAAAGATTCATAGGTTGAGGACTTGCCAAATTGAAGCATTGCCATTTCAAAAGAGAGGTTATGTCTTTCCGAATATTTTAATAGCATGTTTCTCATCAGCACTACAGCACAGGCATTTTTCGTTTTGTCAGAAACATTCTTAGCATACGTCTCCATAGCGGTCACTCCTTATAAACTCTAAAGCGCTGATCGACTTTGCCGTGCGGAAACAAAACTGATCGGTCAGACGCTCTGGAAGTAGCAAAACAGTGTATTAGAAGCTGCGGATCCGGATGAAATCGAAAGACGGAAATCTTGCCATCAGAAACGGGATAATCCTTGGGAAGTCTTTTGTTCCGAATATTCTTTTTTACCGCAGAGGGAATATAGTTTAAAGCCTGCTCATATGAGGAAGTGAGATAAAAACCGCGGCCAAAATCAAGAGACCTTTTGCTGAAAGATAGGTCAATTGATGTCATTTCCGTGTAGCTACCGTGATATAGCAAAATTTCATCTTTCAGATTTATCATATACTCCCCCCATTTGCCTGCAAGATATCTTCAACGTCAGCTAAAGCATTTTCATAGCTGCTGACATGAAGCAGCTCGTAACATTCGGAGATGAAACCGAGAATATCGTATTTTTTAAATAAATCTGCACAATCCTCAGGGGGAATATTCCATTTTTCCTGCGCCATCCGGAATATCCAACATTGCATGTCGGCGATGTCAATATCGCGTTTACTCATGGGGATTCACCTCCTTTAGGTGCAATTTTTCAATTAAAGTATAGCTCTTTTACTAGATGCATTCAAGTAGATTATTGTGTAAAGCACGATTGATGTTTTACAAACATTTAACACAATCCCTTCTCCGACCGTTCTTTTCTTCTGTTATAATGTTTTCCACATAGAAGGAAGAGCGATAAGGAGTAATTTCTGTAGATTCTCTACAGGCGGACGCCCCTTGAGGATGAACCCCCGCCTGTGATCTACAGGATAAAGTACAGACTATGAAGAACAATATCACAACTCTGATCGAATCCGGCTACGCGAATCTTAGAAAATCGGAGAAGCAGGCAGCAGACTACATACTGGAGCATCTGGAGCAGATCCCGGATCTGCCCATCGACCGTCTGGCGAAAGAAGCGCAGGTCAGCCAGCCCACGGTGCTGCGGATGCTGAAAGCTCTGGGCTACAAGGGCTACAGGGACTTCCGCTACCGGCTGGTCGCGGAGCTTGCCAAGTCGGGGAAGCGCTCGGAAGACGCCGGACAGCCCCGGCTGATGTACGGCTATACGCTGGATAAGAAGACCGGTCTGGAGGAGATCCCGGTCAATATTACGATGACAACAGAGCGGATGCTGGAGGAGACTCTTAAGAATTTTCCCGGGAAGACATATAAAAGGGTTGTCGAGGCGCTCAGGAACGCACGTATCATTGACATCTACAGTGTGGAGAATTCCGAGGTGGTGGCGGTGGATCTCCTGACGAAGCTTCTGTATCTGGGGCTTCCGTGCCGGCACTTTACCGACTGCTACTTACAGCAGATCGCGGCGGGACAGCTGACTGAGCGGGATGTGGCTGCGGGGATTTCTTATTCCGGCGAGTCGAAAGATACGGTGGACGCCGTGAGAGCGGCGAAGCGTTCCGGGGCATGTACGGTGGCGGTCACGAATTTCAAAGATTCTACGATCGCAAAGTATGCGGACATCCTGATCTGTACCAGCCAGGACCAGCATTTCTACGGCAATGCCATTTTCTCCAGATCCGCGCAGCTTCTGATCGTGGATATGATCTACATGGGCCTGATCTCATCGGACTATGATCATTATGTGAAACAACTGAATAAATGTGAGAAAGTAGTGCGCAGCAAAGCGTATGAATGGTAGAAAACCTACATCTTAAAGTATGTTAAGCCTCTGTAAAGTTTGCAATCTCTTTACAGATGTAAATAACGGTGAATTAGGGTTCTTCCGCAAATATCCGTTTTCTTTATTGAATATCCAAAATTGTGTGATAAGATATAGGTAGATAGTCTTACTTAGCGGAGGAA
>DWWO01000025.1 GCA_019119675.1 Candidatus Mediterraneibacter faecipullorum
GGTGACGGATGGGCTTACGATATCGGATTCGGCGGTGTTGACCACGTACTTGCAAGCGGCAAGGATATCAATATCATGGTATTCGATACAGAGGTTTACTCCAATACAGGCGGACAGTCCTCCAAGGCTACAAAGACAGGTGCTACAGCACAGTTCGCAGCAGGCGGTAAAGAGACGAAGAAGAAAGACCTTGCAGGTATGGCAATGAGCTACGGATATGTATACGTTGCACAGATCGCTATGGGTGCTGACTTCAACCAGACAGTTAAAGCCATCACAGAGGCTGAGGCTTATCCAGGACCGTCACTCATCATCGCTTACGCTCCGTGTATCAACCACGGTATCAAGAAGGGTATGAGCAAGGCTCAGACAGAGGAACAGCTTGCAGTAGAGTGCGGATACTGGAATAACTTCCGGTTCAATCCGGCTGCAGAAGGAGACAAGTTCTCACTTGACAGCAAGGCTCCGAAGCAGGAAGACTATCAGGCATTCCTCGACGGAGAGGTTCGTTATAATGCCCTGAAGAGATCCAACCCGGAGAAGGCTGCTAGACTGTTCGCGATCAACGAGCAGGAAGCTATGGAGAGATACGACTACCTGAAGAAACTGGTAGATGTATACGCGGCTGATAAGGCTGAATAAAAACCTGAAAAACAGGTATACTTGACTATAGCCGGGGCATATGATATAGTATGCATGGGCAAAACGATATGACGTTTCCATCTGAAACGGCAAGAAACCCGGAGACTGCCATCTCCGGGTTTCTTTATTCCTTTTTTATAATGGCGGATTAGACCACAGGCTGGTTACCGGCTATTTGTCGCCGTCCAGCCATTTGATGAGGTAGTGGCAGGCTACACCACCCGCGACGGCGATAATAAACGATATAACTGATTCCAAAAGTGAATGATGGATACTTCTTGACCTTGTAATTCGCAGATAATATAATCATATGCGATACAAGGTCGTTTTTTATAGAAAGAACAGAGGTTGCAGTATGATCAGGATTGCGATCGTGGAAGATGAGGAGAGTTACATTTCCGTATTAAAGGAATATCTGGAGCGGTATAAGAAGGAGTCTGGCGAGCAGATCGAGGTTACGGTCTACCATGACGGTGATGAGATCGCGGCGTTTTACCGGGCGCAGTTTGATATTATCCTGATGGATATTGAAATGAAGTTTATAGACGGCATGACTGCTGCAGAGGAAATCCGGAAAGTGGATTCATCTGTCTCCATCATATTTATCACAAATGCGCCGCAGTATGCGATCCGCGGCTATGAGGTAGGGGCGCTGGATTATATACTCAAACCGGTGTCCTACTTTACGTTCAGCCAGAAGTTTGGACGTGCTGTCGCCAAAATAAAGAAACGGAGTAGCAGAAAAAGGATCACGATACCGGTCAAAGGCGGTGTTATGAGGATGGAACTTTCTGATGTCTATTATATTGAGAGTGAGGGACACAATCTGATCTATCATACAAAAGAAGAATCTGTAGTTTCATCCGGCACGATGAAATCTGTGGAGACGGCGATGGAGGGGATGGATTTCTCGCGGATCAATAAGTGCTATCTCGTCAATCTGGAACATGTGGACGGAGTACAGGATAAATATGCTATTGTCCACGGCGACCGGCTTCTGATCAGCCGCCCGAGGACAAAACAGTTCATGCAGGAGCTCACAAGATACTGGGGGGAACGTTCATGACAGTGACAGGTTTTATTGCAGATCTTCCGGACATACCGAGGATTATTACTGCGCTCGTCCAGTGGCTTGCATGTCTGGTCTGCATCCTCCCGCTGAAGCGCAGAAACAGTGTCAGAGGATGGAGATTTGCAGCTGTAAGCACGCTCTTTTTGGTGACACAGTGCGTTTATATGGTGGTGACTGACGGATTTGAGGGGATTGCATGGAATCTGTGCATGGCAGTGTCGGCTCTTTTGATGTTCTGCTATATCAGGGCAGTGTCGGCTACATCGAGGAACAATGCAGCAGGCTGCTGCTGTACGGCTTTTATTGCGTCCGAGTTCGCTGCTTCCTTCGAGTGGCAGATCTGGTGCTATATTCATGAGCATTTCGATATCCGGCTGAAAATATGGGGAATATTGATACTGCTCCTTGTATACGGAATCGTATTTATCTGTATCTGGCAGATCAATAAAAATATCTCATCTGCTGATGAAGAATTTACAGTGACAGGCAAAGAGACAGTGTGGAGATATTTAATATGAGGACCCTGGTGGATCTCGGAGGGCTGGCGATACTCTATGCGTATCAGTCACAGTGGAAATCCAGCCATATCCAGAGGGAACTTGAGACGATCCAGACCATACTGAACAGCCAGTATGAGCAGTACAAGCAGGCCCGGAGAGCTGTAGATATGATCAATTACCGCTATCATGACCTGAAGAATCATATTATTGCGCTGCGGGCGGATGGGAGTGATTCTAAGAGAAATGAATATCTTGATAAGCTGGAAAATGAGATCCATGATTATGAGGCTATGAATAAGACTGGGAATCAGGTGCTGGATACACTGCTGACAAGTAAGAATCTGCGCTGTGTGCAGCACAAGATTGATATGACCTGTGTGATCGACGGAAAGCTGTTTGATTCTATGGATGTTATGGATATTTGTTCGATTTTCGGAAATGCGCTTGACAATGCGATTGAGTGCGAGCTGAAGATTAAAGATTATGGCAAGAGAATGATTCATGTGGATGCATTTTCGGAGAGAAGCTTTCTTATTATTCGGTTTGAAAACTATTATGAGGGGGAAATCCGTTTTGAGAGAGGGCTTCCGGTCACCAGCAAGATTGAGAAGAGTCTGCACGGTTACGGGTTGAAAAGTCTTCGCTATACCGTCCATAAGTACAAGGGGGAGGTCCAGATTGATGCGCGGGATAACTGGTTCAGCCTTCGTATACTGATACCGCTTGAAGTAGAAAAAACATCTTTTGAGTAGAATGCCTGATTCCGGCATCGGCAGGAAAACGTGGCGTAAGACGGAAGGATAGAGAATAAACACGCATATGAAATTGTGAAAAGTGCACAATTTCATATGCGTGTTTTTGTTATATTTTGATATAAGGGAAAACAGTTTATGCAGAAAATGAACAGTTTATGAATGTTTCGTAAAATATTGATGAATCCCTGCTATAATAACGCCAGTTGACGGGAAGATCCCGTCGGAATCTATAAGGGTAAGGGAAATCCGGTTTACCAGGCTATGTGGTACTTTATCGCATGGGTTGTGATCTCTCTGATCTGTAACGGATTCAACAACCTGTGGATGCCGATCGCGCAGCAGTATGTAGCTCCGGCAATTTATAACCTGCTTGTAACATTTATCACAGGCGGCGTGTCTATGATCATCTTTTTCTTTGTATTTAAGATCATCTTCCCGGAGGGAGAGCCGGATAAGAAGTAGGAGGAGCGTTGTGAAACATAAAGAAATAATTGACAAAATGAAACTGGAAGAAAAGGCGGCTCTTCTGAGCGGTAAGGGAGAATGGCAGACTTGGGATTTCGCCCGGCTGGGAATTCCGTCCATGTACTGCTCCGACGGACCGCACGGTATCCGTAAACAGGCCGGGGCCGGCGACCATCTGGGGTTAAATCCCTCGCTTCCTGCTACCTGTTTCCCGACTGCGGCAACGGTAGCCAACAGCTGGGATCCCGAACTGGGCGAGGAGATCGGAAAAGCACTCGGCGAAGAGGCGAGTGTACAGGGGGTTCATGTAGTGCTCGGCCCCGGACTCAATATAAAGAGAAGTCCGCTCTGCGGAAGAAACTTCGAGTATTTTTCCGAAGATCCGTATCTTGCGGGCAAGATGGCAGCGGGATATGTACGCGGAATCCAGAGCCAGGGCGTCTATGCCTGCCCGAAGCACTTTGCTGTAAACAGTCAGGAACTTCGCAGAATGGCAATGAACGCAGTGGTAGATGAGCGTACTCTTCGTGAAATCTATCTGACTGGATTTGAGATCGCAGTGAAAGAAGGCGGCGCCAAAGCGATCATGACCAGTTACAATCAGGTCAATGGAACATATGCCAACGAAAACACACATCTTCTCAGGGACATTCTGAGAAACGACTGGGGATATGACGGGATCGTCATCACAGACTGGGGCGGATCCAACGATCATATCAAGGGCGTAGAAGCCGGTTCCGATCTGGAGATGCCGACACCGGGACTCGATTCTGCAAGGCAGATCGTGGCGGCTGTGAAAGATGGTAAAATATCAGAGGCGGCTGTGGACGAGTGTGTTGACCGTCTTCTGGAAGCCGTTCTTACACTTACGAAAGAAAGAGATATTCCTGCAGAGTTTGACAAAAAAGCGCACCATGCGCTGGCTCGGAAAGCTGCGTCGGAAAGTGCAGTACTTCTGAAAAACGAGGAGAATATCCTTCCGCTGAAGCCGGGGACAAGAGTTGCGCTGATTGGTGATTTTGCATTCGATCCAAGATATCAGGGCGCGGGTTCTTCCATGGTAAATGCAACAGAACTGGATAAGATGGCCGAGATGATCAAAGGATACGATCTCGTGCTCGCAGGAACTTCAAAAGGATATATCAGAACCGGAGAAGAGGATGCTGTTCTGGCAAAAGAAGCTGTTGATCTTGCACAGGCGGCGGATGTGGTTCTGTACTGCTTCGGACTGGATGAGCTGAGCGAGTCTGAGGGAATCGACCGGACGCATATGCGTATCCCGCAGAACCAGATCTCTCTTCTGGAGTCCATGGCGAGAGTAAATAAGAACATTGTCGGAGTGCTGAGCGCGGGTGCTGCGATTGAGATGCCGTGGCACTACTGCCTGAAAGGGCTGCTCCACGGTTATCTGTACGGACAGGCAGGCGCGGGCGCGATGCTTGATATTCTGACAGGTAAGGTCAATCCGTCCGGAAGACTCAATGAGACATATCCTCTCCGTTATGAAGATACTCCTGCGTTCCGTTATTTCCCGAGTGAAGAGCGCAACTCGGAATACAGGGAAGGGCTTTATGTGGGATACCGGTACTATGACACGAGCAAGGTGCGTGTGATGTACCCGTTTGGATTCGGACTGTCCTACACGACATTTGAGTACAGTGACATCAAGGTTGATGAGGCGGGCGTTACATTTACGGTGAAAAATACCGGTAAGACGGACGGCACGGAAGTGGCTCAGCTCTATGTCGGTATGAAAGACGCGAAGGTGTACCGTCCGGAAAAAGAACTGAAGGGCTTTGCGAAGGTTTTCCTGAAAGCAGGCGAGAGCGCGGAAGTAAAGATCCCGTTTGACGATAAGACGTTCCGTTACTGGAATGTGCGGACAAATGCATGGGAAGTTGAAGGCGGCACTTACCGCATTATGATTGGCGCGAGCTGTGCAGATATCCGTCTTGAAGCAGAAGCAGATGTTGCGGGCACGACGGAAGAATTCCCGTATTATACGAATCGTATGCCTTCCTATTATTCCGGCCTGATCCAGCAGGTTGACGACAAAGAGTTTGAAGAACTGCTTGGAACTCCGATCCCGTCCGGAAAGTGGACCGGCGATCTGACAGTCAATGACGCGATCTGCCAGATGTACTACGCAAAGAGTGCCATTGCGCGGTTTGCGTACAAGAAACTGACGCAGATGAAAAAGAAGAGTGAGGACGCAGGCAAACCGGATCTGAATATCCTCTTCATATATAATATGCCGTTCCGCGCCATAGCAAAGATGACCGGAGGCATGGTGAGCATGGAGATGGCAGAGGGGATCGTGACCATGGTCAACGGACATCTGCTCCGCGGACTTGGACGTACGATCGGCGGGTTCTTCCGGAACCGGAAGCTCAATAAAAGATATGTAAAAGATATTACCGGTAAATAGGACCGGACGGAAAACGGCAGGGCGGAGAAGAGCCCTGCCGTTTTTGCGGTGTCAGCTTACAAGAGGAGTGCTCAGATATTTCTTCGGAGTAACTCCCTTATATTTTTTAAATGTTTTAATAAAGTAGCTTTCGTCATTAAATCCGCAGCTCATTCCGATCTCGGCAACAGAATCATTGGTTGTGGCCAGTTTGAAACATGCCTGTTCCACCCGGTAGTAATTGAGGTAGTCGATGGGAGTGCGGTGTGTCATTTCCCGGAAATAGCGGCAGAAATATTTTGAATTCATTCCCGCTGCCCTTGCAAGGTCATCCAGTGTGATGCATTCGTCATAATGTTCTTCGATCGTGGCGATGACATTTTTAAGATGCTCGATCCGCTGTCCGTCTTTTGCGGAGATGCTCTGTGCCTCTTTATACAGACTGTGCTCAAGTATGTACCCGAAAAATTCATAGAATGCTCCGATCACGGTGAGCTCGTGCCCTTCAGCACGTGTTTTCATATAACCGAACATCCTGTCTGTGATGCGGAGAAGTTCTCTGTCTCCGGATGGGAAATGATCATAGATTTCAATTGAGTTACTGCTGACTTTCTTCAGCAGGCGTTCGCCGGCGGGACTGGCGGTCATCAGTGAATCCAGATTGTATACAATGCACTCATACAGACAGTTTTTCGGAATACCGCCGTGGAGCAGTCCCCCTTTGACGAAAATAATGTCTCCGGATTTTGCGGTGAATTCATCTTCCCCTATTGTCATCAGCAGTTCTCCTTTTAACACTCTGATGACCTCGTACTCGATATGCCAGTGATAAGACATCTCATAGCGCGGATGCGCCGGACCTACATGATAGAATTCCATCGGGAAATCAAAAGTTCCGTGCTCTTTCGCTTCCCTGTATTTGATATATTTCACAGTATATTCTCCTTTACGTCTGATTTAATACTTTTATACAGTTTTTATATAAGGATGACATGCGGTCTGCGGGAAAAGATTATCTATTGCGATATCCCGGCTCGCGGCGCATACAGATGCTGACAGGACCGTAGAGCAGCGCCGGCACTTAGAGCGCGTTTTTCAGCGCTCTTATGTACCGCTGCGCTGCGGCCCGAGCGGAAGCGTGTCCTGGAAACATCTGTATGCGCCGTGGGGCGGACGACTAATCTACAATATCTTTCCGCACGCACATGCGCTAGCTCGAATCCGCTGCATAGCAGCTCCTTCTCGCTGTATGGCATCCGCCATATGCAGATATCACCGGACAACGCCGCATACAAGCAGACTTGAGCGGCATCGTCCTTTGATATCCGCGCATGTGCTGATTATGTACAAAAAGTGAATATCTTTATATTTTTATTCTATTATAGCACGAGACAAACAAAAAAAATAGTATTATAATGGTAACCAAGAAACGAGCTAGAAAGCCAAAGAAGAGGAGGAATGTTACTATGGCAGAAAACAGATACGTAGGATCTTATCCGGTAATCGGTATCAGACCTACCATCGATGGTAGAAAGGGTGTTCTTGACGTAAGAGGCTCCCTGGAAGAGCAGACAATGAACATGGCGAAAAACGCTGCAAAACTGTTCGAGGAAAACCTGAGATACTCAAACGGCGAACCGGTTAAAGTTGTGATCGCTGATTCCACGATCGGACGTGTTGGCGAGAGCGCTGCCTGCGCTGACAAGTTCAGAAAAGAAGGCGTTGACATTACACTGACAGTTACACCGTGCTGGTGCTACGGTTCAGAGACAATGGATATGGATCCTCAGACGATCAAGGCTGTATGGGGACTGAACGCTACTGAGAGACCGGGCGCTGTATACCTTGCATCTGTTCTTGCTACACATGCACAGAAAGGTCTTCCGGCATTCGGAATCTACGGACATGACGTTCAGGAAGCTGACGACATGACAATTCCGGAAGATGTAAAAGAGAAACTTTTAAGATTCGGACGTGCCGCAGTTGCAGCAGCATCAATGAGAGGAAAATCATGGCTGCAGATCGGCTCCGTTACAATGGGTATCGGCGGATCTATCATCGATCAGGATTTCATCGAGTCCTATCTTGGAATGCGTGTAGAGTCTGTTGACGAGGTTGAGATCATCCGTCGAATGACAGAAGGTATCTACGATGAGGCTGAGTATCAGAAAGCTCTTGCATGGGCAAAAGAAAAATGCCACATCGGATTTGACAAGAACCCGGAACACCTGCAGAAATCACAGGAAGAGAAAGAAAAACAGTTCGAGTTCGTTGTTAAGATGGCAGTTATCATCAAAGACCTGATGCAGGGCAACAAGAACTTCCCGGAGGAACTCTCAGAGGAAGCAATCGGCCACAACGCGATCGCAGCAGGATTCCAGGGACAGAGACAGTGGACAGACTTCTATCCGAACGGAGACTTCGCAGAGGCAATGCTCAACTCTTCATTCGACTGGGATGGAGCACGTGAGCCGTACATCCTTGCTACAGAGAACGACGTACTCAACGGTCTTGGAATGCTGTTTATGAAACTTCTTACAAACCGTGCACAGATGTTCGCAGATGTTCGTACATACTGGAGCCCGGAGGCTGTTAAGAGAGTGACAGGCTATGACCTTGAGGGTGTTGCAAAAGAGAACGGCGGTATCATCCACCTGATCAACTCCGGTGCATGCTGCCTTGACGCAAGCGGTGCTGCAAAAGATGAGAACGGCAACGGCGTTATGAAAGAGTGGTGGAATGTAACAGAGGAAGACCAGCAGGCGATCATGGACGCTACAACATGGAACATGGCTGACCTCGGATACTTCCGCGGCGGCGGATACTCCAGCCGTTTCGAGACAAAGGTACAGATGCCGGCTACAATGATCCGTCTGAACCTTGTAAAGGGCCTTGGACCGATGCTCCAGATTGCAGAAGGATGGACAGTAGGACTTCCGGAAGATGTATCTGATACACTGTGGAAACGTACAGACTATACATGGCCGTGTACATGGTTCGCTCCGAGATGCGACGGCAAAGAAGGTGCTTTCAAGTCTGCTTACGATGTAATGAACAACTGGGGAGCTAACCACGGTGCAATCTCCTACGGACACATTGGTGCAGATCTTATCACATTCGCATCTATGCTCCGTATTCCGGTTGCAATGCACAATGTACCGGAAGACAAGATCTTCCGTCCGGCAGCATGGAATGCATTCGGTATGGATAAAGAAGGCGCTGACTACAGAGCATGCGCAAACTACGGTGCACTTTACAAACCATATAAATAAAGATAAATCAAAATATCTGTGTGTAGTATGAAGTGAAAGGAGAGGGTTGAAAGCAGAACTTTCAACCCTCTTGTCACCTCGTAAAAAGGAGGACAATATGGAAAAGAAAGTATTGGCTTTTGATTTTGGCGCTTCAGGCGGCAGGGCTATGTGCGGAACTTTTGACGGTGAGAAGATCACGATCGAAGAACTGCACCGGTTTTCCAATGATCCCGTCATCTTAAACGGTACAATGTACTGGGATACACTCCGGCTGTTTTTTGAGATCAAACAGGGACTTATCAAGGCTAAAAAATGCGGAAAGATCGAGAGCATCGGTATCGACACATGGGGTGTGGATTTCGGCCTGATCGATAAAGACGGAAGACTGCTCGAGAATCCGGTCCACTACCGTGACAGCCGGACAGAAGGCATGCTCGAAGAAAGCTTCAAGATGATCGACAAACAGAAGTTTTATGAGATCACAGGCAATCAGTTTATGGAGATCAATACGGCGTTCCAGCTCCTGTATCTCCTGAAGAACAGGAAAGACATTCTTGACCGTACGGATAAGATGCTTCTGACGCCGGATCTGTTCAATTATTTCCTGACCGGGGAAAAGAAGGCCGAGTATTCGATCGCATCTACGACACAGCTTCTGGATGCCAGAAAAGGTGAATGGTCCGATGAAGTGATCGAAGCGTTGAAGCTGCCTAAACATATTTTCCCGGAGATCGTCCCGACAGGTACGAAAGTGGGAGAGCTTACAGATGAAATCTGTGATGAACTCGGACTTGATAAGATAGACGTCATGGCTGTTGCCGGACATGATACGCAGGCCGCACTCGTTGCCGTGCCGGCATCAGAGGAAGATTTCATATTCCTGAGCTGTGGCACATGGTCGCTGCTCGGTACGGAACTGTCAGAGCCTGTTATTAACGAGAAATCGGAGTATTATAATATCACGAACGAAGGCGGATATGGCAAAAAGATATCTTTCCTTAAGAATATCATCGGTCTGTGGTGTATCCAGGAAAGCCGCCGCCAGTGGATCCGTGAGGGACATGAGTACGGGTTTGGGGATCTGGAGATCATGGCGAAAGAAGCGCCGTCACTCCGGTGCTTTATCGATCCGGATGCTCCGGAATTTACGCCTGCCGGTGATGTTCCTGAACGCATACGCGAGTTCTGCAGACGCACTGGACAGCCGGTGCCGGAGAGCATCGGTGAAGTGGTACGCTGCATTAATGAAAGTCTTGCGATGAAATACCGTCATGCGATGGAAGAAATCAAGGACTGCACCGGTAAAGATTACCAGACTATATATATGGTAGGAGGCGGAACGCAGAGCGCGCTTCTGTGCCAGTTTACCGCAAATGCATGCGGATGCCGCGTGAGCGCGGGCCCGATCGAGGCAACAGTGCTTGGTAATGTAGCCCTGCAGCTCATGGCATCAGGTGATATCAAGTCCCTCGCCGAGGCAAGGGAGATCATAAAACGGTCCCAGGATATCAAGGTTTATGAACCGCAGGATACATCCGCGTGGGACGAGGCGTATGAGAGATTTAAAAAGATTCTTGTATAGGCTTGACTGTCAAAGTGCTGTGTGTTTTAATTAAAACAGCAATTGCATTAGACAGAATGCATAAAACGGTTCGCCTGCTCCCTGAAAGGAGCAAAAATGGCTGCAACGATTCGCGATATCAGAGACAGGACCGGACTTTCTCTGGCGACGATCTCAAAATATTTAAATGGCGGGAACGTCCTTCCGAGAAACCGGAAACTGATCGAAGAGGCAATCGAAGAATTACATTATGAAGTGAATGAACTGGCCAGGGGACTGGTCACAAACCGCACGAAGACGATCGGCGTGCTGGTATATGATATCCAGTGTATTTTCGTGGGAAACATGCTCCACTATCTGGGGCAGGCTCTCCATGAGAAAGGCTATGGCATGCTGATCTGCGATTCGTGTAACGATGCGGAGATAGAAGCAAAGAATCTCCAGTTCCTGCTGAGCAGAAAAGTGGATGGCATCCTTGTCTTTGCTGTCAGTCTGGACGGGACTTTCCTGGAGGCTGCCAAGAAATCAGAGGTACCGGTGGTGCTTCTGGACAGAGCCTTTCGTAACAAGGAATTTGACTGTATAGAGATTGATAACAGGACAGCGATGCTCCGGGCGGCAAACAAACTGATCCGGCGAGGACACCGCAGGATCGCCCTGGTTGCATCTGACATCGAATACACCGGAATGGAACGCATGAAGGGATTCGAAGATGCCCTTGAGGATGCCGGGATCACTGTGCCGGAGGCTTATCTTGTATCCGGCCGGCATTCATTCGAACTGGGCTATCAGGGGGTAAAAAAGCTGCTGAAGCTGCCGGAACCGCCTACAGCCGTTATCCTGAGCAATTATGATACGACTCTGGGCGGGATAATGGCTGTGAACGAAGCAGGGATCAGCTGTCCGGGAGACATCTCGATCATAGGATTTGACGACCTTCTTATGTCGAAAGTGATCCGGCCGAAGCTCTGGATCATTTCACAGCCCATGGAAGAAATGTCGAAAAGAGCAGTTGAACTGCTACTGAAGCGCATCACACATGAAGAGGAAGGCAGTCCTCTGCGGATTAGTTTCAGCGCGGTGATCAGAGAAGGAGACTCGATCAGAAAACTTTGAAAAATTAAGCAGTATGCACAAAAAAAGAACGCGAAAACTTCAAAATGTAATTTCAGATTTGTGTAAATCAACGAAAGCGAACCGGTTCGCTTTTAAAAAGTTCACTTTTGTTGACAAAGGGTGAATGCAGTTGTATAATTTGACCATACGGACAATTTACGTTTAGACAAAATGTAAAAAAATGCCTGAAACTGTAGATGAAAATTGTACTAGGGAAAAGCGAACCGTTACGCGCAAACAAATGAGGAATGGGATGATCATTATTTAATGAGGCACCATGAATCAGAACAATTCATCGAATCAAAAGATGGGAGGAAGAAAAGTGGAAAGTATCAAACAAAATCCTTTAGTTAAAAAGGTGGGATTTAACAGAATCGTCCTGTGCATCGTACTTCTTCTGATGTACGCTCTGTTCTGTGCCCTGACAGGGGGCTCTTTCTTAGGCACACGCCGTATCCTGAGCGCTCTGAACTACGCGTACTTCCTGGGATTCTTATCTCTGGCAGTTACGTTCGTGATCGCAACAGGAGGAATTGATTTCTCCATCGGACCGGTTATGTTCTGCTGCGCACTGATCGCAGGATTCAGCTTCACTGTAAACGGTGTTCCGATGGGAGCGGCTCTCGTGATCAGCCTGATCGTGGGAATCCTGTTCGGTATCTTCAACGGATATCTTGTAGCATACTGGGATGTGCCATCATTCATCACATCGATCGCCAGCATGAATATTGCAAAAGGTGTTGCGTCAGTATTTACTAAGACACAGTCTGTAAGCTGGCCGCAGTCATCAGCAGAAGGCGGCTGGTTCAGAAATCTTGTAACAATGGGAGAAGTTCCGGTAGGACTGATCGTTCTTCTCGGGGTTGCAGTTATATGTGCGATCATCCTGAACAAGACAAAGATGGGACGTTATATCCTTTCTCTCGGAAGCAATAAAGAAGCAGTAAGGCTTTCCGGTGTTAATGTAAAGAAATGGGAGATGTCTGCATATGTACTCTGCGGTCTCCTGGTTGGTATTGCGGCAATCTTCTATGTCGGCGCATATACGACAGTTCAGCCCGGCTACGGCGATCAGTATAACAACGAAGCGATCGCAGGCTGTGTTATGGGCGGAACGTCAATGGCAGGCGGTCTTGCTTCGATCAGCGGTACGATCATAGGCGTATTTATCATCTCTCTTCTGCAGGAAGGTATCATGGCTCTTGGCCTGGATAAGAACTTACAGCTTATCATCACAGGACTCATTGTTATCGTTGCAGTATTCGCTGACGTTGTTGCCAGACGCAGAAAGAACTAATGACGATACATGGAAATCAGAAAGTGTGATTGAGAAAGGCAAGGGTAAAGAATATGGGCGAAGTTATATTAACAATGAAAGGGATCGACAAATCTTTCCCGGGTGTTCATGCGCTGGACCATGTAGATCTGGAAGTCAGAAAAGGTGAAGTACACGCACTCATGGGAGAAAACGGTGCCGGAAAGTCAACACTGATGAAGGTGCTGACCGGTATCTATAAGAAAGATTCCGGAACAATTACATATGAAGGAAAAGAAGTAGAATTCCATAATACACGTGAAGCACAGGATGCAGGTGTTGTTATCGTGCATCAGGAGCTTAACATGCTCGGTCATCTGACTGTTGCACAGAACATCTTCATTGGAAGAGAGTTCAAAAAAGGCATCAGCATTGATGACAAGAAAATGAATGAAGAAGCCAGAAAGCTGTTTGACAGAATGCACATCGACATTGATCCTACTGAGACGATGAGCAGGCTTACAGTTGGTAAACAGCAGATGTGTGAGATCGCAAAAGCGATTTCCCATAAGGCAAAGGTCATCATCTTCGATGAGCCGTCAGCAGCGCTGACAGAGTCAGAAATCGAAGAACTGTTTAAGATCATCCGCGATCTCCGCGATCAGGGTCTGGGTATTGTATACATCTCCCACCGTATGGACGAGATCAAAGTGATCACAGACCGTGTTACAGTAATGCGTGACGGTTCCTATGTCGGAACACTGATCACAAAAGATTCAACAAAAGACGATATCATCAACATGATGGTAGGCCGTGTTATCTATGAAGATCCGAAGACAAAGAATATGACACCGCCTGGATCACCGGTTGTGCTCAAGGTAGAACACCTCAATGCCGGCAAGATGGTTCAGGATGTAAGCTTCGAGCTTCATAAGGGCGAGGTGCTCGGTTTCTCAGGACTGATGGGTGCAGGACGTACCGAGACGATGAGAGCTCTGTTCGGTGCCGATCCGATCGACAGTGGAGATATCTACGTCAACGGCAAGAAAGTCACGATCAAGAGCCCGCAGGATGCGGTTAAGAACGGTATCGGTTATCTGTCAGAGGACAGAAAGAGATTTGGTATTGTCGTTCAGAAGACAGTTGCCGAGAATACGACAATGGCTGATCTGGACGAATTCTCCAACGGCCCGTTCATCAATAAGAAGAAGGAGAAAGAAGTTGCCGAGAAATTCGTAGAATCTCTTGCAACAAAGACACCGAGCGTTGACCAGCTTGTTGTGAACCTGTCAGGTGGTAATCAGCAGAAAGTCGTTATTGCAAAATGGCTGACAAGAAACTGTGATATCCTGATCTTCGATGAGCCGACGAGAGGTATCGACGTAGGTGCCAAGAATGAGATCTATAAGCTGATGAACCAGCTTGCGGCAGAAGGCAAAGCCATTATAATGGTTTCCTCTGAGATGACCGAGATCTTACGAATGAGCGACAGGATCGTCGTTATGTGCGAAGGTAAGAAGACCGGTGAGCTGGATATTTCCGAAGCTACACAGGAAAATATCATGAACATGGCTACGAGAGAGATAAATTAGGGAGGAAAACGTGATGGCAAATAAAACAGCAAGTAAAACGGCCGGCACGAATAAGTCGTTCATTGACAGAATGGGTGGACAGAAATTTATCGTCCTGATCCTTGTCATTGTAATGTTTATCTTCTTCAGTGCAATGAGCCCGGGATTTAGAAAATATACAACAATAGTAAGTATTCTGGATTATTCCTATTATATTGCTTTGATGGCGATCGGAGTTACATTCCCGCTGCTGACAGCAGGTGTTGACCTTTCCATTGGTACAGGTCTGATCTGCTACTCACTGATCGGCGGATTCCTGGTTGTACATCATGACTGGCCGGTTGCAGCAGGTATGCTTGTGACTGTCCTGCTGGGAATCGCATTCGGTGTGATCAACGGATGTCTGGTAGCTCTTATGGATCTGCCGCCGTTCCTGGCAACATTATGTACCTGTATGATCACCCGTGGATTCGGAGCAATGGTTGTAGGCGGATATGGTATTCCCTGGCCGACAGCTACAGCACCGGGCGGATGGTTCAGAAGTATCTTCAAGATCCAGGTAGGCGGTCAGAATATCCCGATCGGATTCCTGTGGATCATCCTTCTTGTGATCATTATGAGTTTCGTGCTCAACCACACAAAGATGGGACGTTACACGAGAGCGATCGGAAGTAACAAGGAAGCAACAAGACTTTCCGGAGTTAATGTAAAATTCTATCATGTTATGGCATATGTGATCTGCGGACTTTTCGCCGGGCTTGCAGCTATCGCTTACTCAGCGATCTTCGCAACAGTACAGCCGGGAAGCGGTGCCGGATTCGAGCTTGACGCAATCGGCGGCGCGATCGTAGGCGGTGTATCCATGTCAGGTGCTGTAGGAAGTATCACCGGTACTCTTGTCGGAGTATTCGTTATCTGCCTGCTTAAGACAGGCCTTCCGTTCATCGGACTGACAGCAAACTGGCAGCAGATCATCACAGGTCTTGTACTGATCGCGGCCGTACTCTTCGATATCCTGAAGAGAAAGAGAGAGGCCGGAAAATAATATTTAACCACATTGATAGATAACAGCCGGGGGCTGTGTGAGCAGAACAGAATGTCTGCCGGCTGTTACTATAGAAAACAAAGTAATGGCGGGTCATGCCGGGGAGATCAGTGTACCAATGTGCAGACGGACGCTGAATACGGATATATGCACGGTATCTGTATAAAGGAAAGATGCACTGAGAGAAACGTATCTCGCAAAATGACCGGAAAAATTATTTCAGGAGGATATGAAATATGAAAAAGAAAGTATTAGCAGTATTACTCGGCGGATGTATGGTAGCCGGACTTCTGGCAGGATGCGGCGGCGGAAGCGACAGCTCTTCCTCAGACAATGGTGACGCAGCAGCAACAGATGAGGGTTCAGGCGGCGGAGACTACCACTTTGAAGTAGTTGTAAAGAGCTTCCAGTCTACATACTGGCAGGCAGCTATCCAGGGAATCGACGCAGCAGTTGAGGAGCTGGGTGTAACAGTAAACACAACAGGACCGAACGCTGAGTCCGATATCGCTGACCAGGTTAACATGCTGAACAATGCAATCAGCCAGCAGCCGGATGGTATTGCTCTTGCAGCTAACGACCAGAGCGCTGTTCTTGATTCACTTCAGGATGCTCTTGACGCAGGAATCCCGGTTGTATGCTTCGACACAGGTGTGCCGGATGCTCCGGAAGGATCAGTTATCGCTACGATCGCTACAGACAACGAGGCAGCAGGTGCTGTTGCAGCAGAGAATATGTATGAAGTGATCAAAGATACGATCGCAAACGCAACAGAGCCGGTAAGAATCGGTGAAGTTAACCAGGATGCTACATCTGCTAACATCTCCGGACGTGGTATGGGATTCATCAACAAGATGAAAGAACTCATCGAGGCTGACGGAAAGACAGTTGCAGTTATCGGTAACCAGTACTATGTAGATCAGGTAGAGAACAACGGTGATGAGGGATCAGCAGACGTTATCATCGAAGTAGCAGTTCCGGCTCAGACAACAGTTGAGCTGTCCGCTACAGAGGCTTCCAACATCATGAACAAAGAAGATACGATCGCTATCTTCGGTTCTAACCAGGTTACAGCAGAGGGTGTCCTCACAGCTAACCAGAACCTGAGCGTACTTGCAGCTACTCCGGAAGAGGGTATCGTAGGTGTTGGTTTCGACGCTGGTGCTACTCTGAAAGCAGCTGTTGCAGACGGAACACTTATCGGTGCAGTTACACAGGCTCCTGTTGATCAGGGTAACCTTGCTATCCACGCTCTGTATGACTACTGCGAAGGCAACGAAGTAGAAGATATCGCTACAGACAGCTACTGGTATGATGCAGAGAACATGGAAGAAGCAGACATCGCTCCGAACCTGTATGACTAATTTGTACAGAGCTAATTGAGACGACATTATCTTAATCTAAACGTGCATATAGGCTGCCGGCCTGCCGGACGGAAACGGACCGGCAAAGCGGCGGCCTGAATATAAAAGGAATCGGGAAATTCCCGGTTCCTTTTTAAAAGAAAAAATATTATAATGAGGAGGATAAAAATATGTTAAAAGGAATCCCGAAGATCTTATCACCTGAACTTTTGAAAGTGCTTGCTGAGATGGGGCACAGTGACAGACTGGTTATTTCGGATGGTAATTTCCCTGCTGAGTCTATGGGGAAAGATGCGATCGTGATCCGCTGTGACGGGCACGGAGTGCCGGAGCTGCTCGATGCGATCCTGCAGGTATTCCCGCTCGATACTTATGTAGAGCATCCGGTCAACCTTATGGAAGTAATGCCGGGAGATGATGTGGAGACTCCGATCTGGGATACATACAAAGAGATCATCCGCAAGTACGATGACAGAGGGGACGCAGTTGTAGGAAATATCGAGAGATTTGCTTTCTATGAAGAGGCAAAGAAAGTATATGCCATCATTGCGACTGGAGAATCCGCTCTGTATGCGAATATCATGCTGCAGAAAGGCGTAGTGACGGATTGATTCCGGAAGAAAAAGCGGGATCAAAAATGACCGAAGATGGAGGATATAATATGCTTGATCATGTAGAAATTGTTTTTGAAAATATGAAACCGATGATGAAGAAACTCAAGAAAAAGAATTATAAGATAAATATGGAAGAGTTTTTGGAAACATACGGTCATTATTTTCAGGAAATGACGGAAATGACCGAAAACGCTGAGAATAAAGATGCGGCGGCCGATGAGATCGCCCGTATTTTTGCTGACTGCGTAGAGAAGAAGTTTACTTCTCCTAAAAAGGGAAAGATCGAGAATGTTGTCCAGCTCGATCTGAATTTCTTTATGATCTACTATATTTTCCCTGCGATCCTTAAGACGGAGCATGAGGATGCAAAACTTATTGCAGACCATATCCGTGATGAGTGGAGCAGACGTTTTAAGGACAGTGATATCCAATATACAGATTATGATTCTCTGTATGCTGCATTCCGGGAGAAGATATTCGGTATATTTTAGAAAATCTCTGTCTTGAAAAGATCAGGCATCTGTGGTAGAATAATCGTGGTTTATCCGCAGGAGGTGTAGAGATGGATATCTTAAAGACCGTGTTGACGATCATCTTTGTTATAGACTGCATTGCATTGGCTGCGATCATTCTTCTTCAGGAAGGAAAATCAGCAGGACTCGGTACGATCAGCGGCGCTGCTGACACGTACTGGGGACACAATAAAGGACGTTCCATGGAGGGGACTCTCGTGAAAGTAACCCGCGTGGTAGCGGTACTTTTTATGGTACTGGCTGTAGTCCTCAATCTTAAGGTTTTTAATTAATGCCGTACAGGTATCAAATGCACTATATCAGAAGATAATAATTATGTAAGCACTCTATAACGGATATAGAGTGCTTATATTTTTCTATGAAGTATCCAGAGGGTGTCTGAAAAAGGACAGACGGCCGCCTGTGGAAGCGAAAGAACAAAAAAACGGAGAGACAGATATGGATCAGACATTTGAGAAGCGTAAAAAGGTCATACTGGATTTTATCAGTGATGATCTCTATGTGCCGATGAAGATAAAAGAGATGGCGATCGTACTCCAGATTCCCCGCGAACAGCGGGATGAACTCAAAGAAGTCCTGGACGCTCTTGTGGAGGAAGGAAAGATATCACTGTCCAAGCGGGGAAAGTACAGCAAGGGACAGGCTGTGCGCCTGAAGGGTTCTTTTCAGGCGAATACACGGGGATTCGGTTTCGTAACTCCGGAAGACGGCAGCGAGGATGTGTTTATTGCGGAAGAGAACATGGCAGGCGCTTTTCAGGGAGATGAGGTCGAATATATTATCATCGCGGCTCCGACGGGAAAGCGGAAGGAAGGAAAGATTGTCAGAATTCTCTCGCACAGCGTGGTACACGTAGTCGGTCTGTACGAAAAGAGCAAAAGCTTCGGATTCGTGCGTCCGGATAACCAGAGATACCTGAAAGACATTTATATCCCGGAGGGGAAAGAGATGGGCGCCATGACCGGTCATAAGGTCGTGGTGAGCCTTACATCCTACGGCGGCGAACATATGAAGCCGGAGGGAGAGATCGTGCAGATCATCGGGCACGTAAATGATCCTGGAACGGATATCATGTCTGTTGTGATGGATGCCGGAATCCCGGCAGAATTTCCGGAGAAAGTGCTGAATCAGGCAGTACGTGTCGGAAAGCCGGTAAGCGAAGCCGACCGTGCGGGACGCAGAGACCTGCGGGAATGGCTGATGGTGACAATAGACGGCGAGGATGCAAAAGATCTGGACGATGCGGTATCCCTGCGGATGGATGGGGAGAATTACATCCTTGGCGTTCATATCGCCGATGTGACAAATTATGTGCAGGAGAACAGCGCCCTTGACAGGGAGGCGTTTGAGAGAGGAACAAGCGTGTATCTTGCGGACCGTGTGATCCCGATGCTGCCGCATAAGCTGTCAAACGGCATCTGCTCACTGAATGCGGGCGAGGACAGGCTTGCCCTGTCGTGTATCATGACTTTTGATGTGTCCGGCACAATGGTCGACCATGAGATTGCCGAAACCGTGATCAATGTAGATAAGCGTATGAGCTATAACGGTGTCTCAAAGATACTCTCCGGAGAGCCGGAAAAATTTCCTGAGACAGACAGCACTGATCATGAAGAAATCGTCGCCATGCTGCTGCGCATGAAAGCGTTATCCGATATCCTGCGGGAACGCCGCGGCAGGCGAGGCTCCATTGATTTTGACTTCCCTGAGACGAAAGTGATACTGGATGAAAACGGGAAGCCGGTCGATATAAGGCCATATGAGAGAAACGATGCTACGAAGATCATAGAGGATTTTATGCTGATGGCGAACGAGACCGTGGCAGAGGAATATTACTGGCGTGAGCTGCCGTTTCTCTACCGGACCCATGAGGTGCCTGATGAGGAAAAGATACGGAAGCTAAGCACATTCATCAATAATTTCGGCTATCATATTCATGTCCGCAATGAAGTGCGCCCGAAAGAGATCCAGAAGCTTCTCGACCGGGTGGACGGCACGCCGGAGGAGGCGCTGATCAGCCGGCTGGCGCTGCGTTCCATGAAGCGGGCGCGCTATACGACAGAGAATACCGGGCATTTCGGGCTTGCGGCAAAGTATTATACGCATTTTACCTCACCGATCCGGAGGTATCCGGATCTCCAGATACACCGGATCATCAAAGAAAATCTGAGAGGACGTCTGAACGATGTCAGGATATCCCATTATGACGAGATACTCCCGAAGGTCGCGGCACAGTGCAGCGAGCGTGAACGCCGGGCTGAGGAGGCGGAACGCGATGTCATCAGGATGAAGAAAGCTGAATATATGCGTTCACATATTGGTGAAGAATATGAAGGTGTTATTTCCGGTGTGACAAAATGGGGCGTCTATGTAGAGCTTGAGAACACAGTGGAAGGACTTGTACATGTTGCAGATATGCGGGATGACCACTATGAGTTTGCAGAGCAGACATACGAGCTGACCGGGGAACACTCCGGAAGGTCATACAAGCTCGGACAGACTGTGCGCGTGCGTGTGACAGATGCAGATAAACTGCAGAGAACAGTTAATTTTGAGATTATATCCTGAGCGGGCGCAGAGGTTCGCTGTCTGAAGGAGAGTAAGATATATGGCTAAAGCAGAAACAAAACTTGTCGCCAACAATAAAAAGGCATTTCATGATTATTTTATCCTTGAGAAATACGAGGCGGGGATCGTTCTTCACGGAACAGAAGTGAAGTCCCTGCGCATGGGGAAATGCAGCATCAAGGAGGCGTTTATCCGTGTGGAAGACGGGGAAATGTATATCTACGGCATGCATATCTCCCCCTATGAAAAGGGCAATATCTTTAACAAAGATCCCTTGAGGGTGCGCAAGCTGCTCCTGCATAAGAAAGAGATCCTTAAGATCTTCGGCAAGATGAAGGAACAGGGGATCACGGTCGTTCCGCTGAAAGTCTATTTCAGCGGAAGCCTTGTGAAAGTAGAGATCGGTCTGGCGAAAGGAAAGAAGCTCTATGACAAGAGGGCGGATATCGCGAAGAAAGATCAGAAGAGAGAGGCGCAGAGGGATTTCAAAGTAAGGAATCTCTAGGAGAAAGCAGCCCAGGGATACAGGGAGAGGCTTCGAACATTTTGACAGGGAGTGAAATAAGATGATACAGGATATCGAACCGAGGCATCTGAACAATCAGTACGATCCGGTGCCGCCTGATAAAGAGAGTTATGCGTTATACTACGAGGAGCATGCAGTACTCTTAAAAAGGACGGAGGAAGGGATCACATTTCCGCGATTCAGGGAACTGGAGAGGCTCAATGAAGAAATATATGAGGATTACATATATCTGTTCTCCGTTGACGAAGAGAGATACTATCTTGTGCAGGAGATCAGCCGGGAGCCGCAGTCAGAATTTGTGATGGAGAATACGGAAGTGTTCCGCAATGCAGATCCCCAGTATCATGCATTTGCGGGGATCACGGGATATCAGCTCTATAACTGGTATAAGAATCACAGATACTGCGGGAGATGCGGAAAAATGATGAGCCACTCTGAAAAAGAGCGGATGCTCTATTGCGAAGACTGCCATAATATGGAATACCCGAAGATCTGTCCGGCAGTCATTATCGGAGTCACGGACGGGAACCGGATCCTGATGTCCAAATATGCCGGCAGAGCGTATAAGAAATATGCGCTCCTTGCAGGCTTTACCGAAATCGGGGAGACAGTGGAGCAGACGGTCGCACGGGAAGTCATGGAGGAAGTCGGGCTGAAAGTGAAGAATATCCGTTACTATAAGAGCCAGCCATGGGCGTTCACGGATACGCTTCTGATGGGGTTCTACTGCGATCTTGACGGGGAAGACAAGATCACGCTCGACCAGAACGAACTGGCGCTTGCCGAATGGTTCGAGCGCGAAGAAATCCCGGTCGGGCCTTCCAGAGACAGCCTGACAAATGAAATGATTATACAGTTTAAAAATGGAGCAGTCTAAGGTATAATAGAGAAAGATATACTAAATTACTGAAATTATTGTAAAACAGGAGGTACTTATTCATGAGAGCAGAATTTGACGAGAGTCTGGTAACAGGCAATGAGATGATCGATACGCAGCACAAGGAGCTGATCGACAAGATCAACAAACTTCTGGACAGCTGCGAGACAAGCAAGGACAAAGTCGTGGCCGTAAAGACACTGGATTATCTGGCTGATTATACAGAGTTCCATTTCGGTGAGGAAGAGAAGCTTCAGGAGTCCATTAATTATCCGGGGATCGCCGAACATAAAAAAGAGCATGATAAACTGCGCCAGGTGGTAAAAGATCTCTACAACATGCTTGAAGAGGAAGAAGGACCGTCAGATGCATTTGTCGAGCAGGTAAATAAGAACGTGATCGAATGGCTGTACCGCCATATCAAAGGATTCGACCGTTCTGTGGCAGAGTATAAATTCATGAACTCCAGTAGTGAGAGACTGTAAATTCGGGGTTACAGGTACTAAGAGCAAACTAAGAAAAGCAGAAATTCAGCTAAAAACAAATCGAACAAATGGAGAACTTACTACCGTTCAGACAACTCCATTTGTTCGATCAACGCTGATTTTCTGTGTTCATCCTGTTGAAAGGCATTTCTGATAAACCCAGAATTGTCTAAAGTAAGAAGAGGTGGGAACTTTGTCAGCTAAGCTCCCCGTTCTGGCGATTTTTGAAATTTCTGGATTTGACAGGAGAATTTTTGACCGGGAACGTGCAGAGAATGGACGGCGGGGAGAAAAAAGTCAACCGGAGAGAAACAGCAGGGGAAAACGGCGACTTTGGAGTAATCCGCAGGAATAACTTAAGAGACAGGAATCCGACGTTAAGCAGCATGATGAGATTGTTTGAGTGAAACGAGTTGCTCATCATGCTGCTTTGCTTTTAGTTGGATTCCTGTCTCTTTATGTTATTCCCGGATTATGGAACGGAGCCGTTTCCCCTGCTGTTTCTCTTAGGTGTATTTTTATATTCACTCCGCCGCACATTCGCGGACGTTTTGATGATTCAGGATTCTATCTGACAAACCTAGATTATTTTAGGGCAGCAGATATGCATACATGACTATGAAGTGGCATGCGCTTCCAGCCATCACAAACAGATGGAAGATCTCGTGACTGCCGAAGTTCTTATGCTTGCTGTTGAAAAGGGGCAGTTTCAGTGCATAGATCACACCACCGACGGTGTAGATGATACCGCCTGCCAGCAGCCATCCGAAAGCGCCCGGAGACAGACTGTTGAGAAGCTGTGTAAATGCAAGGACACAGGTCCATCCCATTCCGATATACAGTACAGAAGATACCCATTTAGGACAATATACCCAGAAAGCCTTGATAAGGATACCTGCTATTGCGATGCCCCACACAATTGACAGAAGTATGATCCCGAGACGGCCTTTCAGGACAAGCAGGCATACCGGTGTATAGCTCCCTGCTATGAGCACAGAGATCATCATGTGATCGATCTTTTTTAATATTGTATTTACTTTTATAGAAATATCGAACGTATGGTAAGTGGTACTGGCCGCATATAAGAGTATAAGGCTCACTGCATAGATCGTGAGAGATACAAGATAGATACGCTCAGGTTCGTTTGCAGCTTTGACCAACAGCGGCACTGAGGCGAAGATTGCCATTATCATTCCGATAAAATGTGTGATCGCACTGCCGGGTTCCTTGATGCGGAATTTTTTCGGCGGCTGTTTGCTGATGACAGCTTTACTGCCTATGCTTATTGAGTTTGTTATGGTTCCTGTATTTTGCATAATATGCACCTCCCGGATGTCAGAAATACAAGTGGTTTTCAAAACTACATCTAGTATATGCATATATTACATCAAGAATTCATAAAAATCAATTACAAAAATATACAAAATAAAAGCCGGCGTGAACCGGCTTTTGTAAAATACATAGATTATTTGATAAGTGTGCCTGTTTTACCTTTCAGAGCTTCTTTTACTTTGTCGAAAGATGTGATGTAAGCGCACCGGCCTTCTCTCTGCCCGATGAATTCAACTGCCGCGCGGAATTTCGGGTACATATTGTAGATACCGAAATGTCCTTCTTCCATGTAAGTCTTTGCCTGCTCGACTGTGATCTCTCCGAGCGGTTCCTCATTTGCCTGGCCCATATTGATACATACCTGTTCCACATTAGTGAGGATGATGAGCATATCAGCGTTGATGCCCTCGGCAAGTTTGCCTGCGGCGAGATCCTTCTCGATAACAGCACTGGCGCCTTTTAAATGATTATCCTGCTCCATGACAGGAATTCCGCCGCCGCCTGCGGCGATGACGACCTGGTCGGCATCGAGAAGTGCATTGACAGCATCGAGTTCAACAATCCTGACAGGATTCGGCGCAGAAACAACGCGGCGGAATCCTTTCCCGGGCTCTTCGATCACATAGTTTCCTTTTTTTCGTTCTTCATTAGCCTCCTGCGCATTCATATAGCGGCCGAGCACTTTTGTCGGAGTGTAGAATGCCTCATCATAGGGATCCACGACAACCTGTGTCAGTATAGTGCTGACTGTGCGGTAGATACCGCGGTTCAAAAGTTCCTCGCGGATGCCGTTCTGCAGGTCGTAGCCGATATATCCCTGGCTCATAGCAGAGCAGACGGACATCGGGCAGGCGGTATATTCCGGATGCGCTTTTGCAAATTCATTCATCGCCGTGTGGATCATGCCTACCTGGGGTGCATTGCTGTGTGTGATCGCAACCTTATATCCTTCTTCGATCAGGTCGGCAATACATTTTGACGTGTGCGCGATGGCTGCTTTCTGTTCCGGAAGCGTAGTTCCGAGGGCGCGGTGACCCAGAGCTAAAACAACTCGTTTTTTCATAATGTCTCCATTCCGCCGTTCTTGTATACGGCATATATTTTATTTTATCAAGCGTAATAGTTGATCACTTATTAAAGAGTTTACTATTATTCTGTCCAAAAATCAACAGCCACAGAGAGCTGTGCGCCAAAGAATGACCATTTGTTATCGCCCCTAGCTGACGAGTACGGAAGCGGCAATATCAGCGATGAACAGCAGATACAGAACGATGCAGAGGGATATTCTTTTCGAGTGCCCGAGCTTCATATACCTGTCGGTCCATCTGGGAGCAAGATAGTAGATAAAGGCACAGCTTATCAGTGCGAAAGTGATGGCGCCCCCGAGATATACTTTGCCGTTTATGTTGAGAAAAAAATCACTGTAATCCCGCAGTGCGCTTCCCGTGACCAGTTCCGACACAGTATTTGACGCATACTCCAGCAGCGCGTAAAGGAGACAGCTGAGTAAAAATACAAACACAGGCTTCCTGACTATACGTCTGGACAGCAGCAGCGTAAGAATACCGCAGATGCCGTAAAGCGGGAGCCAGGGTCCAAACATTATGGCATCTTCTCCAAAAGAGCCGGTGTTGATCAGCCGGAACAGCGTCTCCAGTATCCATCCGAACATAGAAAATACCTGGAACAGAAACAGGCATGACAGCAGATCGTATTTGCGGTCCGCGCGGATGGGGGACCTGACTGCTTTGAGGGGCGGCTGAACAGAGAAGAGAAATACAGGATACTGTCCGGGTGCAAAATAGGAAATCCTGGTATAGGGACCCTGGGAATCATCATACAGTGCCTTGCTGATGAGCAGTTCATCGGATGAAGGAACATGCTCCAGATATGAGTCGTTCAGTGCCTCGTATCCCGGAGAACGTGACAATACATAATTTCGCCTGAGTACGGCGTAGAGTTCTGCCCGGCAGGAAGCAATATAAGGATTGACAAATAAAAGGTCGAGCATGCCGAGGGTAAACAGTGACAGGATATGCCAGCCGGCGAAAGAAAGGTCCAGCAGGAAGTATTTCCATTTATTACGGCGCATAAGGTGTTTGGATAAAAGGAATGCTTCTTTACGTCCGATTTTAGGATTTTCTGCCAGGATATAAGGAATAAGTATGTATTCGTAATGTTTGATGATCCCTCCGATCACTGTGAAATTCCAAAGAGTCTGGAATAAAGAACGCAAAAACATCACCCATGCCGGATGGGGGACACAGCGGAGTTTATAAAGAAAAAAGATTTTCGAGACAGGCGTCTGCGGATAACTGCGGTTTTCCAGAAAAAAACGTTTTTCGCCGATCAGCAGAATATTGCTGATGAAAATCTGGTATACAAAGGCAAACAGTATCCCGGCTGCCGGGAAGATAAGGACGATGCTGATATCTTCGGTCAAAGAATAATTGGCAGTGCGGAGAAAACTGAAAAAGACAGATATATTTGTGGAAAACAGATCGATCAGCATGGCGGCGGTATTGTAAACCATACCGTGCAGCAATCCGGCGAACGGAGTGCCTTCAAGTAAATGTGCAGCTGTATCAAGAATGGCCTCGGAGTTCGGAAGACCGGTGGTAAAAGCTGCATCTGTGGATACTGATCCGGAGGGAATCTGCAGATTGAAAAAAGTTGTGGAGACGGCGTAGGCTGTCGTGAGCATAGCAATGAGAAAGCAGACCGAGAGCATACGGAAATAACCCTGCTTCATCAGCAGGATTGCTTTCTTCTTTATTGTTCTGCGTTTCCACATGGCAGATACCTCCCATGACCAAATGATACATATTATACAATGAAAGACGGCACGTTTGCAAGAGCGGCAGAGCCTGGCCTACTTATGGAGCGCTTCATGTTCTCTGCGGATCTCATCGAAGCAGTCCGGTGCGGTCCAGGTGCTGTTCGTGGGCGTCAGTATCGCCTTGTACGGGAACGGGCCGGCGCCGCATTTCCGGAGCGCGGCCAGTGCCTGATTGAGCCGGCTGTCGCTTAAGAAACAGAAGACGAACATCGTGCCCGGAAGTTCGGGGCCGTCATACTGAGCTTCGGAAGGCTCCATGTCCTTCATCCCGGCAAGAACACCGAGGGGCTGAGAGTAATCCTCACTGCTGATCTTCTTCAGGCGGATATGGAGAGGGAAGAGCGCCATTTCAATCTTGAGGAGATCTTCCTTAGCCGGTGCATTGAAAAGTAAAATGGTTTCTTTCATATCTATATTCACTCCCGAATGATATATTTGCATAGAAAAGATGCTTTTCTTATTGTAAAGCATACGGGAAGAAAAGGAAAGGGGAAAAGCAGCGGCAGGACGGGTGGATATTTTTTACAATATGCATACAATAAATTATAAAGGATCAGCAGAGGAGGATATCTGCCATGAGACTTTGTGAACTTCGGGACAAAGAAGTGATAAATATATGCAGCGGCAGGCGGCTTGGGTGCATTGTGGATGTGGAGATCAATGTGTGCAGCGGCGAGGTCGAGGCTGTCATCATCCCCGGACCGGGGAAGATATGCGGATTCCTCGGGACAGACTGTGAATATGTCATTCCTTTTGCATGTGTCAGGAAGATCGGGCCGGATATTGTGATCGTTGAGATACAGGAGGAAAAATTTTTGCAAAAGTTTTGACGATTGTGTATAATGAACGCAGATTAAGAGAAAGGCGGAACATATTATGAAATGTCCATATTGCGGCAACCCGGATACCAGAGTTATAGATTCCCGTCCGGCTGAGGATAAGAGTTCTATCCGAAGAAGGCGTTCCTGCGACGAGTGCGGAAGAAGATTTACTACCTATGAAAAGGTGGAGACGATACCGCTGATCGTGATCAAGAAAGATAATAACCGTGAGCAGTATCAGCGCTCTAAGATTGAAAAGGGCGTTTTAAGCGCATGCTATAAGCGCCCGGTTCCCGCGGACGCGATCCAGAAGACGATCGATGCTGTCGAGCTTGAGATATTCAACCGCGAGGAAAAGGAGATACCGAGCAGCGTGATCGGGGAGATCGTCATGGAGAAACTAAAAGATCTCGATCCCGTCGCCTACGTGAGATTTGCCTCCGTGTACAGGGAGTTCAAAGATGTTAACACATTTATGGACGAACTCAAGAAGTTCCTGCAGTAAGCAATGCGCACGTATAAATTAACGATCGCCTATGACGGAACCCGCTATCAGGGCTGGCAGCGGCAGGCTAATACAGAACGGACGATTCAGGGTATACTGGAGAATGTGATATCGGATGCGGCGGGAAATCATGTGGAAGTAAACGGCTCGGGCCGGACTGATGCGGGGGTACACGCTTTGGGGCAGGTTGCCAGTGTAGTGCTGCATGGCGCTGTGGAGGAAGATTTTTTTACAGAGACGGTCAACCAAATGCTTCCGACGGATATCCGTATCCGGGAAGCCTGTCTTGTGAAGAACGGATTCCATGCACGGAAAAGCGCTGTCGGTAAAATATATGAGTACTGCATTGACACAGGAGATAAGCCGGACGTATTCCGGAGACGTTACTGCTGCCATTACCCTTATGAGCTTGACAGGGAGAGAATGCGGCAGGCGGCAGCCCTGCTTAAAGGAACACACGATTTTGCAGGTTACACGGACAAAAAGGCAGAAATATCCACAAAGCGGACGATTTATGATATAATAGTCAGCGGACAAGGCAGCAGCGTGACTATCCGCTATGAAGGGACAGGGTTTCTCTATCATATGGTAAGGATCCTGACGGGTACGCTGCTTGAGACCGGGACATACCAGCGCACTGTGGAGAGCGTGGCTGGAGTCCTGCAGGCAGAAGACAGGGGACAGGCGGGATTTCTTGCCCCGGCAAGAGGCCTGTTCTTAAGAGAGGTATATTACGATCAGAGGGGCAGGTAAAAATTATCTGCCCTTACTTGCGCGATACGCCTGGCAAGCAGCCGCCATGCTTGCATGAGCGGACATTTGCCAGGCAACGGTCAGCGAGGGGCATAGCCCCGAGCTGAGCGAGGTATCGCGGTGATCGGATAGGGGGATGAAAATTCCCCTATCCGATCGATACGCCCGGAGGGCGGCCGCTTGGATAGTCAGGTTTGACTGAACAGTAATAAGGAGGTATGTATGAAACTGATATCATGGAATGTCAATGGGATCAGGGCATGTGTCCAGAAAGGATTCCTTGACTTTTTTAAAGAGGCGGATGCCGATATCTTCTGCATCCAGGAGACGAAGATGCAGGCGGGACAGCTGGACCTCGACCTTCCGGGCTATTATCAGTATTGGAACTATGCCGTGAGGAAAGGATATTCCGGCACGGCAGTATTTACGAAAAAAGAGCCGTTAAATGTGATATACGGCATTGGTATTGAAGAACATGATCAGGAAGGCCGGGTAATTACATGTGAATTTGATGATTTCTATTTTGTTACGGTATACACACCGAATTCCCAGAATGAGCTGGCGCGTCTGGATTACCGTATGAAATGGGAAGATGATTTCAGGGCCTATTTAAAGAAGCTTGAGGAAGTAAAACCGGTCATTGTAACGGGTGATATGAATGTGGCACATAAAGAAATCGACCTGAAGAATCCGAAAACGAACCGGAAGAATGCAGGATTTACTGATGAAGAACGGCAGAAATTCACAGAACTTCTCGATGCGGGATTTATCGATACATTCCGGTATTTCTATCCGGAGCAGACGGGCATCTATTCATGGTGGTCCTACAGATTCAGTGCCCGTGCTAAGAATGCAGGCTGGCGTATCGACTATTTCTGTGTTTCTGAGAGCCTTAAGGACAGGCTTGAGGATGCGAAGATCCTGACGGATGTCATGGGATCGGATCACTGTCCGGTTGAACTGGATCTGAAACAGGCTTAGAAGGAGGATGAATGAAAATGACAAAGATAGATATTATCTCCGGTTTCCTTGGAGCCGGAAAGACGACACTGATCAAAAAACTGCTCTCAGAGGCATTTGCCGGAGAGCAGGTCGTACTCATTGAAAATGAATTCGGTGAGATTGGGATCGACGGCGGTTTCTTAAAAGAGTCCGGAGTTGAGATCCGTGAGATGAATTCGGGCTGCATCTGCTGTTCCCTTGTGGGAGATTTCGGGAAATCCCTGCGTGAGGTGGTGGATACCTATCATCCGGACCGTATCCTGATCGAGCCGTCAGGAGTGGGCAAGCTTTCCGACGTGATCAAGGCGGTACAGGGCGTGCAGGAAGAGATTGATGCGCAGCTCAACAGCTTCACGACGGTTGTGGATGTGACAAAGTGCAGGATCTACAGAAAGAACTTCGGTGAATTCTTCAGCAACCAGATCGAATATGCCGGCGCGGTCATTTTGAGCCGTACAGACAAAGCAAAACCGGAGAAGATCGAGGAGAGCGTTGCTCTGCTGCGGGAGCTTAACGATAAGGCCCCGTTTATCACAACTCCGATTGCCAGGCTGTCGGGCAAAAAGATCCTCGAGACGATGGAGGCAAGTAAGTCTCTTGAGGAAGAACTGCTCGATGAGATCATCTGTCCGGAATGCGGCCATCACCATGAAGAGGGCGAGTGCTGTGGCCACGAACATGATCATGAGCATGGACATCATCACGACCATGATCACGAGGAGCATGAACATCATCACGACCATGATCACGAGGATCACGGACATCACCACGATCATGACCACGGGGATCACGATCATCACCATGACCATGCGGGGCATCATCATGCAGACGATGTGTTTACGAGCTGGGGACGTGAGACGATCCATACTTATACAAAGGATCAGATCAGCAATATCCTGAAAGAACTGGAAGCTGACAACAGCTTCGGGAATGTACTGCGCGCCAAGGGGATGGTTGCAGGTGAAGACGGAGAGTGGATTTATTTCGATATGGTGCCTGAAGAACATGAAGTCCGCACGGGAGCGCCGGAATATACAGGCAGGATCTGTGTGATCGGTGCTGAACTTAACGAAGACAAGCTGGCAGAATTATTCGGACTGGCATAGGAGGCGAACGGATATGAATGAACCGGATATTATGGTCTATCTTATGACCGGTTTCCTGGACAGCGGGAAGACACAGTTCCTGACGTTTACGTTGAAGCAGGATTATTTCCAGATTGACGGCAAGACTCTGTTGATCCTCTGTGAAGAGGGCGAGGAAGAGTACGATCCGATGGAAATGCTCAAGTATGGTGTTGTCATAGAAAAGGTCGGGGATCAGGAAGACCTGACGGCAGAGTGGCTCGAAGAGATGAACAGGAAACACGAGCCGGAGCGGGTAGTCGTGGAATACAACGGCATGTGGAAAGTGAGTGACTTTGAGAATCTTGAGCTGCCTGACGGCTGGGGAATCGAGCAGAAGATAACGACGGTAGATGCGAGCACATTCCAGACGTATCTGACGAACCTGAAACCTCTTTTTGTGGAAATGGTCAGGGGAGCGGATATGGTACTTTTCAACCGCTGTGAGGATATCAAGCCTCTCGCGGGATACCGCCGCAGCGTGAAAGTGGTAAGCCCTCAGGCGGAAGTGATCTTTGAGGATGAAGAGGGTGAGATTGAAAATATTTTCGAGGACGAAGTTCCCTATGATCTGAAAGCCCCGGTTGTCGAGATCGCAAAAGAAGATTACGGCATCTGGTATGTGGACCTGATGGAGAATCCGGACAGGTATAAGGGAAAAGTAGTGGAATATACTGCAAAGGTGCTTAAACCCAGAACATTCCCTGCAAAAGTATTTATGGCGGGACGTATGGCGATGACATGCTGCGCGGATGACGTGTCATTTCTCGGATATGTGTGCAGGAGCGCCTACGCACCGAAATTAAAGCCCGGACAGTGGGTGAAGATCCGTGCAAAGATCCGTTTTGCAAACCTGTCGGTCTACCGCGGAGAAGGACCGGTCCTGGAAGCGGAGCATATAGAGCTTGCGGAGCCGGTAGATGAACTGGTATACTTTAACTAACGTAAATGAAAAATCAGCAGGAGGTTCTCTGAGATGGAAAAAAAATATGATGTGATCGCCCTTGGCGAGCTTTTGATTGATTTCACAATGAACGGACAGAGTGAACAGGGAAACAATATGTTCGAGGCGTGCCCCGGCGGGGCGCCGTGCAATGTTCTTGCACTTCTCAATAAAATGGGAAAGAAGACAGCATTCCTCGGGAAAGTGGGAAAGGATCAGTTCGGTACACTCCTGAGAGACACGATCACTGAGGCGGGGATCGATGCGTCCCACCTGATGACCGATGACAAAGTAAATACAACACTGGCGTTCGTCCATACATTTCCGGACGGAGACCGTGAGTTCTCTTTCTACCGCAATCCGGGAGCTGACATGATGCTTACAGAAGACGAGGTAGATCCCTCGTTCATCGCACAGACAAAAATCTTCCATTTCGGTACGCTTTCCATGACTCACGACGGTGTGAGGGCGGCAACGAAAAAGGCAGTGCAGGCTGCGAAAGATGCGGGCTGTCTCGTATCCTTTGACCCGAACCTGCGCCCGCCGCTCTGGTCATCCCTCGATCTTGCGAAAGAGCAGATGGAATATGGCTTCGGTGTATGTGATATCCTGAAGATATCCGATAACGAGATCCAGTTCGTATCGGGAAAAGAAGATTACGATGAGGGTATCGCTTATCTCCAGGAGGCTTATCACATCCCGCTTATCCTGCTCACGATGGGGAAAGAGGGAAGCCGTGCATACTATAAAGGAAAATGCGTGGAGCGTCCGGGATTTGCCGTCAAGGCGATCGAGACGACAGGCGCGGGAGATACCTTCTGCGGCAGCTCCCTGAATTATATCGTGGAGCACGGATTTGAGGATCTGACTGAAGAACAGTTAGGAGAGCTGCTTACATTCGCAAACGCGGCAGCGGCGATCGTGACGACGAAGAAAGGCGCGATCCGTTCTATGCCGGAGAGGGAGGAAGTAGAAGCGCTGATCCAAGAATAAATTCGTATCGGACTGAATGCCGATGGGGATAAGGTCCGAAAACGGACGGAGATGAGGCACGGAAATACTTTTTTGAGATGAACGGCATATGCTTCAGACTCCGCTCCATAATCTGAGAAAAACTAAAGGGTCTGGAATCTGATTAAAAACAAAGCCGCAAAATGGATAACTCGCCTTTGGCTCAAACAATCCATTTTACGGCTGAACATCAGCTTCCAAACCCTTAACTTTTTCTGGCAGATTACTTCGAAGTCGCCTTCCTCACATGCCGTTCATCTCTTTTCAAGTCTTCCTGCGCCTCATCTCCGTCCGTTTTCTGTTTCATCGAATCCGGCAGTCACTCCGACAAGGCGACAAGCACGAATTTCCAAATATATATTGCATTTTCCTCTTCCGTATGCTATCCTCACTTTACTGATATCGGCGGTGTTCTTGCTGCTGTATCTTCATCGCTTTAAAGCGTCTCATTTTCGGCCGGTTCCGCATCGGAACATATATCCGACAATGAATGTAACTATTGACAGAATGACAAAAAGCCTGATGACAGAAGGGCAGGCGGAAAAGAGGTACTGTGTATGGCAGATGAACCCCCGGTTTGAGTTTTTTTGCTGAAGATGTGCCGGCGGTGTCGGCAGAAATGATTTTTTGATTGTTTTCAGATGCTGGTTAAGGATAAGTCCGTTTTAACGTACATGTAAAAATGTATAATGAGAAAGCTAAAATGTTGTTGACATTTTACAATGAGTGTAATACTATAATAACAGATGCGAACAACTGTTCGATAGAGGAGAAGGAGAATTTGATTTATGGCAGTAAATGAAGAAAAGAAAAAAGCTTTGGATGCGGCAATCGCTAAGTTAGAGAAAGATTTTGGAAAAGGAGCGGTGATGAGACTGGGGGATTCCAGTGCACATGTGGCCGTAGAGACAGTACCTACAGGGTGTTTAAGTCTTGATCTTGCCCTGGGCCTTGGCGGTGTGCCGAAAGGCCGTGTCATCGAGATATACGGGCCGGAGTCAAGCGGTAAGACAACGGTGGCTCTCCATATGATCGCGGAAGTGCAGAAACGTGGCGGCATCGCCGGTTTTATCGATGCGGAGCACGCCATGGATCCGGTTTATGCAAAGAATATCGGAGTGGATATCGACGAACTTTACATATCCCAGCCGGACAGCGGAGACCAGGCGCTTGAGATCGCAGAGACAATGGTGAGGTCCGGTGCTATTGACATCATCGTTATTGACTCGGTTGCTGCACTGGTGCCCAAGCAGGAGATTGAAGGTGATATGGGCGACAGCCATGTGGGACTTCAGGCACGGCTGATGTCACAGGCACTGCGTAAGCTGACTCCGGTGATCAGCAAATCAAACTGTGTAGTGATCTTTATTAACCAGCTCCGTGAGAAAGTGGGCGTAATGTTCGGAAATCCGGAGACGACGACCGGCGGCCGTGCACTGAAGTTCTATGCTTCTGTCCGTATGGATGTCAGAAGGATCGAGACGTTGAAACAGAGCGGTGAGATGGTTGGGAACCGGACCCGCATCAAGATCGTAAAGAATAAGATCGCACCGCCGTTTAAGGAGGCGGAGTTTGATATCATGTTCGGGAAAGGTATTTCCCGTGCCGGAGATATCCTTGATCTCGCAGCCGGGATCGATCTGGTGAAAAAGAGCGGCGCATGGTATGCATATGAGGGAGAGAAGATCGGTCAGGGCCGGGAAAACGCAAAAGCCTACCTGGAAAATCATCCTGAAGTTATGGAAGAACTGGATCGGAAAGTGCGTGCGCACTATCAACTGTCCGGGGCAGGAGAAGATGCAGAAACTGCAGGGGATAAAACGGACCAGAAAAGCGGGGATAAGAAAAACGATGTGAAAAAGAACGGGGCAGAGAGTGATCTCTCTCTTGCAGGCGGTAAGAAAGGATGATCGTTACAGAAATCGAGCCTTATACCAGGACAAAGTTTAAAGTATATTTGGACGGAAAGTTTGCCTTTGTATTGTACAAGGGCGAACTTTCACGCTACGGTATCCGCAAAGAAGGAGAAATATCTGCCGGAATCGTGGAGAAGATTGAGACAGAAGTGGTCCTGAAGAGAGCGAAGCTGCGCGCAATGCATCTTCTGGCTGATATGGACCGGACAGAGGCGGCGCTGAGAGAAAAGCTGAAGCAGGGCTGTTATACACAGGAGATGATAGACAGGGCAGTTGACTATGTCAAGTCTTTCGGATACCTTGACGATGCCCGCTATGCAGAGAATTTCGTCAGGAGCAGGCAGGGCACAAAGAGCAGAAAAGAGATCCGGGCAGCGCTCATGCAGAAAGGCGTGTCAGCCGAGTTGGCAGAGCAGGCCTTTGAGAGTTGTTATGAAGACGGAGGAGAAGAAGAAGCTGTCCGCAGTATATTCCGGAAAAAAAGGTTTGATCCGATGACAGCAGAAGAGTCGGAAAAACAGCGAATTTACGGGTATCTGGCAAGAAAAGGTTTTAAATATGAAACCATCCGTCAAGTGATACAAAATTATGAGGACAATGCTTGACATTGTTGTGAAAACAGTATAAAATTTAACTGTT
>DWWO01000026.1 GCA_019119675.1 Candidatus Mediterraneibacter faecipullorum
TCAAAGACGTCTTTCGCCGTCACATCCTCTTTATTCAGGATCGTCGTACGCATCTCCTGTCCAAGCTTCTGCTTTGCAAGACGGACAATACCTGTAGCAGAAGCATACTGCTCCAGGCATCCTCTGTTGCCACAGCCGCACTGGTCTGTCTCATCATAGTTCACGCACAGATGGCCGATCTCTCCGCCGGCGCCATTCGCGCCGACGAGCATCTTTCCGTCAATGATAATGCCGCCTCCGACGCCGGTTCCAAGTGTTACCATGATCATATTTTTCTCGCCTTCGCCGCCGCCTTTCCACATCTCACCAAGTGCAGCTACATTTGCATCATTGGCAATATAGGAGGTAAGGCCGGTCAGCTCTTCAAACTCTTTCTTGACTTCCTTGTATGTCCATCCAAGATTTGCGCTTCCGTTTACAACACCTTCTGCAGTTACAGGAGCCGGCACTCCTGCACCGATTCCTGCAATATCGTTTTTATCCAGCTTATGTTCCTCGATCTTCTTCTCGATCGACACAGCGATATTCGGCAGAATCGCCTTTCCCTCTTCAGATGTGTCCGTCGAGATCTCCCATTTGTCAATGATCGTGCCCGACTCCTCAAAAAGTCCCATCTTTACAGTGGTTCCTCCGATATCTACTCCAAAACAATACTTCATGGCTTTTCTCTCCTTCTCTCATTCCTATTTTTTCTTTTTCGCAATATTCTCCTGCACACGCTTATAGAGCTCTGCAGCGGCATTGTATCCCATCTGTTTCTGTCTGTGGTTGACAGCAGCAGATTCTACAATGATCGCAAGGTTTCTTCCCGGACGGATCGGAATACGGTGACATACCACTTTATTTCCAAGGAACTCTGTATACTCCTCCTCAAGACCCAGCCTGTCATATTCTTTGTCCCGGCTCCAGTCTTCCAGAGTGATCACAAGATCGATATTCTGCGTCTCCCTTATACTCTGGACACCGAACATGGACCTGACATCCACAATACCGATACCTCTCAGCTCGATAAAATGCTTTGTGATCTCCGGAGCTGTACCCACCAGTGTCTCATCGCTCACTTTTCTGATCTCAACCACATCATCCGTCACAAGGCGGTGTCCTCTCTTAATGAGTTCAAGTGCAGCCTCGCTCTTTCCGATACCGCTCTCTCCCATGATAAGAACCCCCACACCGTACACGTCCACGAGCACGCCATGTATTGAAATACACGGTGCCAGACGTACATTCATCCAGCGGATGATCTCAGCCATAAAATCGGATGTCTGTTTCACAGTATTGAAGATCGGTACACCGTACTTAACAGCCGTTTTAAGGAAGCTCTCCTCAGGTACAATATCCCGGCAGAAGACGATACAGGGAATCGGATGCTGCAGCAGTTTTTCGTATGTTTCCTGGCGCTGCTCTTCGCTCAGTGTCTGAACATATCTGTTTTCCACATTCCCAATGATCTGTACTCTGTTCGAATCAAAACGGTCATAAAACCCTGCAAGCTGCAGTGCCGGACGATTGACATCCGGTACATTGACTACCTTTTCGATCATATCAACCTCAGGCGTAAGATTCTTCAGATTCATTTTTTCAGCAATCTCACTTAATGTTATCCCTTGTCCCATAGATTCTTTCCTCACTTTCTCCTGTTCTTTTTATCATATCACTAGTGAAAGAAGTTGTACACAGATTCCGCCGCTTTTTCATTCATAGACGGTATTTTTGACAGTTCCTCCACAGAGGCTTTCTTTATCTCGTCAAGGCTGAGATATTCCCTCATCAGTGCTTTTCTGCGCGCCGGCCCGATTCCCTCAATGTCGTCAAGTATGGAGTGTACCTGTCCTTTGCCGCGCAGCTGGCGGTGGTATTCAATAGCAAACCTGTGTGCCTCATCCTGGATCCTGGTGATCAGCCGGAAGGCTTCCGAAGACCTGTCGATAGGTATTTCCTCATTATGATAGTATAATCCTCTTGTGCGGTGATGATCATCCTTTACCATACCACACACCGGAATATCAAGATGCAGTTCCTCGAGCACCTGGAGCGCCACATTGACCTGTCCTCTGCCTCCGTCCATCATGATCAGGTCCGGGAACGCAGTGAATTTTCCAAGTTCCGCATTTTCCTGTCGTTCCCGCAGCCCATGGGTAAAACGCCGGGTTAATACCTCTCTCATACTGCCGTAATCATCTGCGCCCTTGATCCCCTTGATCCTGAATTTGCGATAATCATTTCTCTTCGGGCGGCCTCTCTCATAGACGACCATGGAACCTACAGACTCAAATCCGTTTGTATTTGAGATATCATAAGCTTCCATCCTGACAATCTCGTCCAGTCCCAGCAGGGCTGCGATCTCTTTCACCGCGCCGATCGTCCGCCCCTCCTCACGCTTCAGACGTTCCTTATCCTTGGTAAGCACCATCTTTGCATTTTCCTGAGCAAGTTCCACCAGTTTCTCTTTTGTCCCTTTCTTCGGCACTCTCAGCGTCACTTTCTGTCCTCGCTTGGAAGAAAGCCATGTCTCCAGGATCTCCCGGTCTTCCACTTCATCCTGGAGCATCAGCTCAGCGGGAATAAATGGCGTTCCTGCATAATACTGCAGGATAAAACTGTTTAATGTCTCTGAAGCACTCTCGCCTTTTGTGATCCGCAGGTAAAAGTGATCTCTTCCGATCAGACGGCCTCCTCTAATAAAAAATACCTGAACGACCGCATCCTCTTCCTGGGAAGCGACCGCAAGGACATCCCTGTCCTCGCCGCTTGAATCTGTGATCTTCTGCTTCTGGGCAACCTTTTTTACACTATTGATCAGTTCTCTGTACTCGATCGCGCGCTCGAATTCCAGCGCTTCGGAAGCAGCATTCATCTTCTCTTCCAATTCTCCAAGGACTGTGTCATAATTTCCATTCAGAAACCGCAGGACTTCATTTACCGCTCTGCCGTATTCCTCCTGTGAAATATATCCCTGACAGGGAGCTTCGCACTGTTTGATATGATAGTTCAGACAGGGCCGCTCTTTCCCGATATCTCTGGGAAGACTGCGGTTGCAGCTTCTTAAGTGATACAGCTTATGGATCAGGTCTATGGTGTCCCTGACAGCCTGAGAACTTGTATAAGGCCCGAAATACCGGGCCTTATCCTTTAGCATTTTTCGTGATAACACTACCCTGGGAAAAGCTTCGCTGGTCGTTACTTTGATAAACGGATAGGTCTTGTCATCCATGAGCATCGTATTATATTTCGGATGATGCTCTTTGATCAGGTTGCATTCCAGGACAAGAGCCTCCAGCTCAGAGTCTGTAACAATATACTCAAACCGCCGGATATGCGTCACCATCTGTTCGATCTTGACGCCCTTGTTCCTGCTGCTCTGGAAATACTGCCGTACCCGGTTCTTCAGGCTGACCGCCTTGCCGACATAAATGATATGATCATTCTCGTCATGCATAATATAGACCCCGGGACGTCCCGGCAGCTTCTTTAATTCTTCCTGAATATCGAAATTATTATTCTCCATCTTTCATGACAATGCGGCCTTCTCTCTCTGCCGCACTGCTCTCCTCTGTTTCATCCGGCTCCGGTATTCCCTTCACCTCACGGAAGATCTTCATGAATTCCTTGCCTGTGATCGTCTCTTTCTCGATCAGGAACGCTGCAATCTTGTCAAGCGCCTCGCGGTTCTCGGCAAGAAGCTTCTTCGCCTCCGCATACGCGCCTTTCAGCATCTTCATGACTTCCTCGTCTATCTCGCCTGCAGTCGCATCCCCGCAGTTCAATACGGCTCTGCCGTCCAGATAGCGATTCTGAATTGACTCAAGTCCCATCAGGCCGAAACGCTCTGACATCCCGTACTGAGTGATCATGGCACGGGCAATCTTCGTGGCCTGCTCGATATCATTGGCTGCGCCTGTCGTCACTGTATCAAAGACGATCTCCTCCGCAGCGCGCCCGCCGAGTGCCACAACGATCATGGCCTCCAGTTCTTTCTTCGTATTTAAGAACTTCTCCTCCTCCGGCGTCTGCATCACATATCCGAGAGCTCCCATGGTCCTCGGCACGATCGTGATCTTCTGTACCGGTTCCGTGTTCTTCTGAAGTGCCGTTACAAGCGCATGACCCACCTCATGATAAGAAACAATCTGTCTCTCTTCTTTGCTCATGATACGGTCTTTCTTCTCTTTTCCGACAAGGACGACTTCCACGGCCTCAAAGAGATCCTTCTGGCTCACTACCTGTCTGCCGTGTTTCACTGCATTGATGGCGGCCTCGTTGATCATATTTGCAAGATCCGAACCGACAGCTCCGGATGTGGCAAGAGCGATTGCTTCCAGATCCACGCTCTCATCCATACGCACGTCTTTCGCATGTACTTTCAGGATCTCCACGCGGCCTTTCAGATCCGGTTTGTCCACGATGATCCTTCGGTCAAAACGTCCCGGACGCAAAAGAGCCGGATCAAGGATCTCCGGACGGTTCGTCGCCGCAAGGATCAGAAGACCTTTATTCGTATCAAATCCGTCCATCTCCGCAAGGAGCTGGTTAAGTGTCTGTTCTCTCTCGTCATTTCCGCCGAGGGAAGAATCACGGGTCTTTCCTATCGCATCGATCTCATCGATAAATACGATACATGGAGCCTGCTGCTGTGCCTGCTTGAAAAGATCGCGGACACGGGAAGCACCCACGCCCACATACATCTCTACAAATGCAGATCCTGAAAGTGAGAAGAACGGTACTTTCGCCTCGCCTGCCACTGCTTTTGCAAGAAGTGTCTTTCCGGTTCCCGGCGGGCCCACAAGCAGCGCCCCCTTAGGAAGCTTTGCACCGATACCGCTGTATTTCCCGGGATTGTGCAGGAAATCCACCACTTCCTGCAGGGATTCCTTCGCCTCATCCTCACCGGCCACATCCTGGAATGTGACGCCTGTCTCTTTCTCCATATACATCTTGGCATTGCTCTTGCCAATGCCCATCACGCCTCCGCCTTTGGTCATCTTCCGCATCAGCCATACGAGCATAAGAGCCATCAGACCGATCGGAAGGATCACGGTCAGGAACAATTCCAGAAGTGTCTGCCCCATTGTGTCGGCAGGCTTGCTTCCGAACTCAACTCCGGCTTTCTCGAGTTTATCCACTAAAGTGTAGTCATTGACATATCCTGTATAATAATCAGGATCTCTCTGGCTTTCTTCTTCCGTACTGCTGCCTGACTGCATCTGGTCCTGCAGCTGGCTCCAGACATTCCCCGGATTGCCTGTCCGTCCGGTTTCCTGATATTCCTCCTGACGGGCCTCGTCCGTCAGTGTAATGTAAATCCGGTCACTATTAAGACTTACCTCCTGAACATCTCCTTCATCGATCAGAGAAAGGAACTTATCATAGCTGATCTGCTCCGGACCGGAGCCCTGCATCATGGAGTAAAGCCCCATCACCATAAAAGTGACCAGCAGGGTTGTGATGAGGATGATCCCCCAGCCCTGCCGGTTGTGATTCGGGTCTTTATTTTTATTATTATTATCCATTCTATTCCTCCTAAAAACAGCTATTATTATTATAAAGACAGGTTTTGCATAAATCAACAAAAACATTATGAAAATATTGTAAACCCATGACTTTTTATAGTATACTGGGTACGAAATATGTCCTGTTATCTTCCGGCGTATTAAGAACGCCATCCATCTATAGATACAGAATAACTACAAAGGAAAGGGGAAAAAATGAAAATCGGTTTTGACAACGAGAAATACCTGAAAATGCAGTCCGAACATATCCGTGAACGCATCGGAAAGTTCGACAACAAATTATATCTGGAATTTGGAGGAAAGCTTTTTGACGACTATCACGCCTCCCGTGTACTGCCTGGTTTTGCTCCCGACAGCAAACTGCGTCTCCTCAAAGAGCTCAGCAGCCAGGCTGAGATCGTCATCGTCATAAGTGCAATAGACATTGAAAAAAACAAAATACGCGGCGACCTCGGTATCACCTATGACACGGACGTTCTCCGTCTTATCCAGACGTACCGGGATCAGGGACTTTATGTCGGGAGTGTGACGATCACTCAATTCTCCGGACAGGAAAGCGCCCTTCTGTTCAAAAACAGACTGGAAAAAATGAACATCCCGGTATATCTTCATTATATTATTCCCGGCTATCCTTCCAATGTGCCGCTCATCATCAGTGATGACGGATATGGGAAAAATGATTATATCGAGACAACGCGTCCGCTTGTCATCGTAACGGCACCGGGACCCGGAAGCGGAAAAATGGCCACCTGTCTCTCTCAGCTCTATCATGAACACAAAAGAGGGATTCATGCCGGATATGCCAAATTTGAGACATTTCCCATCTGGAATCTTCCTCTGAAACACCCGGTCAATCTTGCATATGAAGCAGCGACAGCTGACTTAAATGATGTGAATATGATCGACCCGTTTCATCTGGAGGCTTATGGCGAGACAACCGTCAACTATAATCGTGACGTAGAGATCTTCCCTGTCCTGAACACGATCTTTGAAAAAATCTACGGAGAAAGTCCTTACAAGTCTCCTACGGACATGGGGGTCAACATGGCCGGAAATTGTATCTGTGATGACGAAGCCTGCCGTGAAGCGTCAAAGCAGGAGATCATACGGCGTTATTACGCAGCCTTAAATGCATTGGCAAAGGGAGAAACTTCTGACAAAGAGGCGCATAAGATCGAACTCCTCATGAATATGGCCGGCATCACAGTTGCAGACCGCAAAGTAGCAGTCGAGGCGCTAAAGCGCGCAAAAGAAACCGGCGGCCCTGCTGCTGCACTTGAACTTGATGACGGACGGATCATAACCGGAAAGACGACCAATCTGCTGGGAGCATCCGCGGCACTGCTTCTGAACGTACTGAAGGTCCTTGCCGGTATTGAACATGAGCGCCACATCATCTCCCCGCAGTCCATCGAACCGATCCAGAAACTGAAGGTGGACTATTTAAAGAGCAAAAATCCGCGTCTGCATACAGATGAAGTACTGATCGCGCTCTCTGCCAGCGCAGCTGACAGCACAGAGGCGCGTCTTGCGCTCTCACAACTGCCGAAACTGAACGGGTGTCAGGCACACACTTCGGTCATGCTCTCAGATGTAGATATCAAGATTTTTAAGAAACTCGGTGTGCAGCTCACCTGCGAGGCAGTGTACGAACATATATTTCTTTCGTAAAAAGAACATATATTTCTTTCGTAAAAAGTGCTGTACTTTCTAAACTTTCTGTTGTATACTATATAAGTATTTTTTTCAGACAGTCTGACTATATGTATGGATCCTGCCACAACGGTGTGGCTTTCCATCCATGGTCAGACTGTACTCTTTTTTTAAGGAGCTGTTTTACCGTTTACCAGATATTTTCAATTACAGGAGGGCATCTATTATGGCAGTAAAGTATGTATTTGTTACCGGAGGTGTTGTATCCGGTCTCGGCAAGGGGATAACGGCCGCCTCTCTCGGGCGTCTGTTGAAAGCCCGGGGGTATACCGTTACCATGCAGAAATTTGATCCTTATATCAACATTGACCCGGGCACCATGAATCCTGTCCAGCATGGGGAAGTTTTCGTCACGGACGACGGCGCGGAGACTGACCTGGATCTTGGTCACTATGAGAGGTTTATCGATGAAAGCCTGACAAAGAACTCAAACGTCACGACAGGAAAGATCTACTGGTCTGTGCTCCAGAAGGAACGCCGCGGCGACTTCGGCGGGGGTACCGTTCAGGTCATCCCCCACATTACCAATGAGATCAAGAGCAAATTTTACCGAAATCCAGCGACAAAAGACACTGAAATCGCCATTATCGAGGTCGGCGGCACCGTCGGAGACATCGAAAGCCAGCCTTTCCTTGAATCCATCCGCCAGTTTCAGCACGAGAAAGGATTTGAAAATGTCATTCTGATCCACGTGACACTGATACCTTATCTGAAGGCATCCCAGGAAATGAAGACGAAGCCGACCCAGGCAAGCGTAAAGGAGCTGCAGGGAATGGGAATCCAGCCTAATATTATCGTATGCCGCTCCGAGTATCCTCTTGATACCGGTATGAAAGACAAGATATCCCTGTTCTGCAACCTGCCGGCAAGCCATGTCCTCCAGAATCTGGATGTGGAATACCTCTACGAAGCTCCATTGGCTATGGAAAAAGAACATCTTGCACAGGTTGTATGTGAATGTCTCCATCTGGACTGTCCTGAACCGGACCTGAAAGACTGGATCGACATGGTAGAGAATCTGCGCCACCCGACACAGGAAGTGACCGTGGCTCTCGTCGGCAAATATATCCAGCTCCACGACGCCTATATCAGTGTTGTCGAAGCATTAAAACACGGCGGTATCTACTCTCACACTACTGTGAACATCAAATGGGTAGATTCCGAGACTGTCACCGAAGAAAATGCAGAAGAAATCTTCTCTGATGTAAGCGGCATCCTTGTCCCCGGAGGTTTCGGACACAGGGGGATCGAAGGCAAGATCACAGCGATCAGGTACGCCCGTACTCACGGGATCCCGTTCCTCGGTCTTTGCCTGGGTATGCAGCTCGCCATCGTGGAATTTGCCAGAAATGTACTGGGATACAACGATGCACACAGCATGGAGCTGAAACCGGATACCACCCATCCTGTCATCCATATCATGCCGGACCAGATCGGTGTGGAAGATATCGGCGGAACACTCCGCCTCGGCGCGTACCCGTGTGTGCTCAAAGAAGGATCACTTGCCGAGAAACTGTACGGCACAAGAGAGATCAGCGAGCGCCACCGCCACCGCTATGAAGTAAACAACGATTACCGTGAAGTCCTGGAGGAACACGGAATGTCTCTGTGCGGTCTCTCACCGGACAGCCGCATCGTCGAGATGATCGAAATCCCGTCCCATCCGTGGTTTATTGCGACACAGGCACATCCGGAACTCAAGTCCAGACCGAACCGGCCGCATCCGCTCTTCAAAGGATTCGTGGAAGCCGCTCTCAAAAAACAGAGCGAGACGGCTCAGACTCAGGATTAATAAACACGATCAATATTAACAAAAGATCAGCGTATCCCGTATTTCAGGACACGCTGATCTCTTCATTTTCAAATAACTCATCTATGATCTTTTCATATACTGCACATTTTTCCGCCTTTTTTATCTTCTTTACGTATTTCTTATAATTAGTGAAAACAGGCGCGAGATATGTCCACAACTCTTTCATCTTAAAAAGGATCGTTCTGTCACCGGACATCTCCCTGCAGTATCCTGCATACAGAAGATCATGGAAACGCCGCAGCTCTCCTGCATCAGCTCCTGCTCCTCCCCGGATCTTGCGCGCAAGCGCAGGATCAGCAAGGACGCCCCTGCCCGTCATAACACATTCCACTTCCGGATGTATCTGTGTAAAACGTATATAATCCTCTACAGTAAAGATATCTCCGTTATAGCATACCGGATTACTGCTCTTTGCCAGAGCCTCCATAAAGAGTTTCATATTTGGTGTGTTCTTATAAAAATCTTTCTGCACACGCGGATGAATGATCAGTTCCTCCATCCGGTATTTGTTATATATCTCCAGAAGATGATAAAACTCCTCCGGATCATCCATTCCCAGTCTTGTCTTAACAGAGATGCGGATACCGCATTTTTCAAACACTTCATACAGGAAAGCGTCCAGCCTGTCCGGATCTGCAAGGAAACCGGCTCCTCTCCCCTTTGTCACAACTGTCCTGGACGGGCATCCAAGATTCAAGTTGATCTCCTGATATCCGTACTCGCTGAGCTTATATGCAGTCCGTATAAAATCCTCCGGCCTGTTCGTAAGGATCTGCGGTACCGTATACATCCCCTTATTATGTTCCGGCAGGATATCTTTCTTCTCTCTGGCGCTGAAATGTCCCATCTGGTTCGGCCGGATAAAAGGCACGAAATATTTGTCAAATCCTCCGAAACATTCATGGACGGCGCTGCGGAAAATCCAGCCTGTAATTCCCTCGAGCGGAGCCAAATATAGTCTCATATCGCACTAACTTTCCCTTCTGACTGTATTCATATCATTAAAGACATACATCCATACGTTATTACAGGGGGAACTTCTTGTCAAGCAGAAAATGATATGCTAAGATGGTCAACGGAGTAAAATCGAAACAAGGAGTGATACTATGCACACGATCAGAAAATTCATAGATTACTATGCGCCATACAAAGCGGTCTTTTTTATTGACCTAATCTGCGCGGCTTTCATCAGTATCGTAGATCTTGCATATCCGCAGATCCTGCGCACGATGACAAACACGCTCTTTACCAGGGACAGCGCTGCGATCCTCAGCACACTGCCCTGGATCGCGATCGGCCTCCTGGCCATGTATATCGTCCAGAGCCTCTGCAAATATTACGTAAGTTATCAGGGACATATGATGGGCGCCAACATGGAGCGTGATATGCGCCAGCAGCTCTTTGACCATTATGAGAAGCTGTCCTTTTCTTACTATAGTCAGAACAACTCCGGCCAGATGATGAGCAAGCTTGTCTCCGACCTGTTCGATATCGCAGAGTTTGCACACCACGGTCCTGAAAATCTCTTCATCTCTGTAGTAAAGATCATCGGTTCCTTCATCTTCCTGTTCCTCATCAACTGGAGACTGGCTCTTCCGCTCGTCATTCTTGTTCTGTGTATGTTCATCTTCTCTTTCCGTCAGAATCAGCGGATGCAGGAAACATTTATGGAGAACCGCAGAAAGATCGGCGACGTCAACTCAAGCCTGCAGGATACACTGGCAGGCATACGCGTCGTCCAGTCCTTTGCAAACGAAGATATTGAACGTGAAAAATTCAGGAAAAGCAACCATGCTTTCCTTATTTCCAAACGGAACAATTATAGCTGTATGGGAAATTTCATGGGATGGAACCTTTTCTTCCAGGGAATGATGTACCTCGTGACTCTTGTATTCGGCGGCTGGCTCATCGCCCATGATCTCATGAACGTTACAGATCTCGCAATGTACGCCCTGTACATCGGTATTTTCATCAGCCCGATACAGATCCTTGTAGAGCTGATCGAGATGATGCAGAAAGGTCTGGCCGGCTTCCGCCGTTTCCTCGATGTAATGGAGACTGAACCGGAGATCGTTGACGCACCGGACGCAAAACCGCTCACAGACGTGAAAGGACGCGTCTGCTATGAAGATGTTTCTTTCCACTATAGTGACGATGACACACCGGTCCTCTCCCATGTATCTTTCGAGATACCGGCGGGAAAGTCCATCGCTCTTGTCGGACCGTCAGGCAGCGGGAAAACGACCATCTGCTCTCTCCTGCCGAGATTCTATGATGTGACCGGCGGACGGATCACGATCGATGGCAGGGATGTCCGCACGATGACCCTGAAAAGCCTGAGAACCCAGATCGGCATGGTGCAACAGGACGTCTACCTTTTCTCAGGGACCATACGCGAAAACATCGCCTACGGGAAGCCCGGTGCAACCATGGAAGAGATCATCGAAGCTGCCAGACGCGCCAATATCCACGACTTCATCGAAGAGCTTCCGGACGGCTATGACACCTTCGTCGGAGAACGGGGTGCCCGCCTCTCCGGCGGACAGAAACAGCGCATCTCCATCGCCCGTGTATTTCTGAAAAATCCGCCGATCCTTGTCCTTGACGAAGCAACCAGCGCCCTTGATAACGAGAGCGAACGCTGGATCCAGCAGAGCCTGGAAGAGCTCTCCGAAGGACGGACGACCATCACCATCGCCCACCGTCTCTCCACCATCCGGAATGCCGATGAGATCATCGTCATCACAGAAGACGGAATTGCAGAGCGCGGGACACATGAGTCGCTGCTGCAGCAGAACGGGATCTATGCCCACTACTACAATATGTAGATATATTCATGTTTATCTGAGAGCCATTTCTCAGTAAAATATCCGAAAATCCAATTGGAAGTCTCTCCCCGATAATCACGAAATTTACAGAAACCGGTTAAAAGGGTAAACTT